>JBAVPF010000495.1:0-15847 GCA_049692815.1 Acidimicrobiia bacterium | reverse complement strand
AGGACGACCCGATCGCACTCTTCGGCCTCGTCCATGTAATGAGTCGAGACCAGGATCGCGGCGCCGGCCTCGGCGGTCTCGTGAATGGTCTCCCAGAGCCGGGCCCGCCCCAAGGGGCCGACACCGGAGGTCGGCTCGTCCAGGATGAGCACGTCCGGCTCGTGACAACGTGCCACCACGAAGGCGACGCGGCGCCGCAGCCCCAATGACAGCGCACCGACCCGTCGTCCCGAGACGGATCCCAGTCCGGAGGCCTCGAGAGACGGGGCACGAACGCCGAACGCTGCTGCGGCAAACTCGAGGTTCTCCCTCACCGTGAGGTCGCGGTAGAGGCCGAGGCCCTGGGGGACGTACCCGATGACTCTGCGGTCGAGATCGCGAATCAGCGTGCCATCGATTCGCGCCTCCCCGGCCGTGGGCGAGAGCAAGCCGAGCAGCATCTTCATGGTGGTCGTCTTGCCGGCGCCGTTCGCCCCGAGCAGACCGACCACCTCACCTGGGTCGACACGGAAGGTGAGGGAGTCGACGGCGACCACGTCTCCGAAGCGCCTGGTCAGCCCATTGGCCTGGATGGTGCTCATCGCCCCTCCTCGGCCAGGGCGGCAACGGTGACGACGTCCACCAGATCGGGGGTGGTTTCGGTCGCTCCGGCAAGGGGTGACCCGTCGGGTGACCACGTTCGCCACGAATGTCCCCTGTGCCAGGAGCCGGGAGTGATCTTCCCCGCGGAGGTGAAGAGCTTGCCGGGCATCGAGGCGAGGGCATCCGCCACGGTCCCGGAGGCCAGGACGTGACCCTCGTCGAGGGCGAGAACGCTGTCGCCCCGCTGCGCCTCGTCGATGTAACTGGTGCTGACGAGGATGGCCCGCCCCTCCCGAGCCGAGCCGACGATGAAAGACCAGAGCTCCAGCCTGCTGATCGGGTCGAGGCCTGTGGTCGGCTCGTCGAGCACCAGCAGGTCGGGCTCGGAGAGCACGGCCATCGCCACACCGAGCTTCTGACGCATCCCGCCGGACAACTGACGACCCAGACGGTCCCGCGCCGGGCCCAGGTTGGTCGCCTCGAGGAGCTCCCCGATCCTGCTCCGGGCGTGAGCGGGGTCGAGGTGGTATCCGCCGGCCACGAATTCGAGATTCTCCTCGACGGTCAGGTCGGACCAGACCCCGGAGGTCTCCGGCTGGAAGCAGGTGCGGGCGGGCCTGCTCACCTCGCCGGACTCGGCAGACTCGAGGCCGACGATCGTCCGGCAGAGGGTGGTCTTGCCCGCCCCGTCGCCACCGACGACGATGCTGATCCTCCCCGGGTCGAGACCCAGGGTGACCCCACGGAGAGCAGGCTGCCCGCCGTAGGAAACCGTCACCTCCTGCAAGCCCCAGGTCATGACATCACCCTGGCCCGGGCGGGACGTAGCTGCCGTGCGAACCGGATCATGGCCAGGCCGAATATCACCGAGCCCAAGAGCGTGAGGAGGCCAAGTGGGACCAACAGGTCACCGAGACCGGCTCCACGCACCATCACACCCTTGGCGACCAGGTTGAAGTAGGTGAGCGGAAGCAGGTACCCGATCCAGCTGATGCCGGCGGGCATGGAGGACAGGGGGAAGATGATCCCGGAGAGCATGATCTGGGGCAGGACGGTCATCAGGGCAAGCTGAATCGATTGCGCCTGGTTCTCCGACACCGACGAGATGAGCACCCCGAGACCGAGGGCGACGAAGAGAAACATCAGGGCCCCGATGGCGAGCGGGACCACCGATCCGTTGAACGGGACGTCGAAGAGGATGGTCCCGATGAGCAGCACGAGGACGATGTCGAGGGACGCGATCAGGAAGTAGGGGGCGATCTTGCCGATGAAGACGTCCTTCGGTTTGAACGGCATCACCGCCAGCTGTTCCAGTGTCCCCGCCTCGCGCTCTCTGACCACGGACATCGAGGTCACCAGTGTTCCTACGAAGACGATGATGAGACCGGCCAGCCCGGGGACCAGGACCGCCGACGTGTCAAGGGTGGGGTTGAACAGGACTTCGGAGGTGAGACCGGGCACCTGAGCCTTCATGGCGGTGGCGACCTGCACCGCGGTCCGCGCCATGAACAGCTCCGACCCGTCGATCAACACGATCGGTGCTCCCGGCTCGGCGATCACCGCCACGTGGGCATCACCGGCGACGAGGGCGCTCACCGCGTCGTCTCGTCTGCCGTTCGCATCGGTGGAGTCGACCGCGAAGACGTCGGGAAGCAGCGAGGAGACGTTGTCCGCCCCTGGACCGACCACGACGGTGGGGATCTCGGTCACGTCGAAGCTGGCTGCATATCCGAACACCAGGAGCAGGACGACCGGCATCACGATGAGCATCGCCAGGGTCCGCCGGTCCCGCCCCACCTGGCGGAACTCCTTGAGGATCATTGCCAGCACGCTTCACTCCTTAATTCAACGGCTGTTGAATTATGCGGCCGGGACCATGCCGATGTCAAACATGCCGTGGAATCGTGTGCAGGGGTGGGGCTGTGAGCCCCACCCCTGCACACGCTCACACGGTGGAGCGGACGAAACCCCTCATGTCCTCTGCCAGCTTCTCCAGGGAGGGCTTGTGCACGTACATCATGTGACCTGCCTCGTAGTACTCCATCTGCACGTTCTTGCGCACCTCCGGGTCGAGACCCATGTGGGAGAAGGTGTACTCCGTGGCGAAGTGGGGGGTGGCCAGGTCATAGAAGCCGTTGGCGACCAGGACCCTGGTGCCGGGGGACCGCGAGAGCAAGTCTCTCATGTCCTCCGAGGTGTCCACATACCGGCCCTTGAAGTCCTCGTAGTCCCATACCTTCCAGACATCCGTGGACAGGATGTTGTAGATCTCGTCGGACTCGAACCCGATCTCCTCACGGAGATAGGCGTTGAGGGCCGCCGCGGCCACGCCTCGGGTGGCGTCTCCACTGGGATCCGACTCGAGGCTCTCTGAAGCGTCAGGCCGCTCTATCCCGATGTAACGCGAGTCGAGACGGCCAACCGTCCGCTTGCGGTCACGCAACAACTCCTTGCAGAACCTCATGATGTGGATGCGCAGGTCGTATCGGTCGAGAAATTCGGCGCTCAGACCGGTGTACCCCTGAAGACGGGCCGAGACCTCTGCCCGACGCTCATCGCTCAGCTGATCGCCGAGCGCCAGGGCGGTCCAATAATCACCCAGGGCGAAGTCTTCCACCTCGTCCAGGAAGTCGCCCAACTCCATCGACTGATGCTCCTCGGAGACCTTGCCGTGGTATCTCGCCGTTGCTGCGTACGTGGGCAGATAGACGGCGAAGGGCAAATCGTTGCCCGGGTGGACCAGCATGTTGGAGCCGATGCCCGACGTCTGGTAGTTGAGGATCATCGAGATGAAGATGATCCCGTTGAACTCGACGTTGTGGCTGTCGAACAGCTCCCGGGCGATGCCCGCACCACGCAGCGTCCCGTAGCTCTCCCCGGCCAGGTACTTGGGAGAGGCCCAGCGCCCGTTCTTGTTGAGATAGTGGACGATGAACTCGCTGAAGGCGACGATGTCCTTCTTGAAGTGGTGGAAGGTCTTCTCCTTCCCCTTCTTCGCGGTACGGCTGAAGCCGGTCCCCATGGCGTCGATGCAAACCACGTCGGTGACGTCGAGAAGCGACTGGGGATTGTCGATGAGACGACCTTGCATCCCCACCTTGAACCCCTCGTCGTCGAACTCCATCCGCTTTGGCCCGAACAGCCCCAGGTTCAGCCAGACCGTCGACGACCCGGGCCCGCCGTTGAAGCAGAACAGGATCGGCCTCGTCGCCGGGTCGGCGTCATCCTTGGTGTAGGACATGTAGAAGAACGAGACCTTCTGGTTGCTGCTCTCGAACACCTGGGTGGCCGCGGTGGCCGTGTACGAGAGCTCCTCTTCGCCGAAAGTCCCCGTCAGCTTCTTGGTGGACCTCCGCCCCTCGAGCTCGGGCCTCTTCTTCTTCTTCTTGGGCTTCTTCTTCGTCTTCGTGTCTTTCGCCATTGCGGCTTCGACACTACGCCCATGAAATGGGTTGAACTCCGATGCAATCGGACTCCCGCCCATGAAATGGGTTGAACTCCGATGTCAATCGGACTTCAACCAGGGGTCGAGTCCGGAGCTCGAGGACCCGGACTGAGGCGAGTCAGAGTTCCTTGTGGGTGCCGTCGTCGTTGAGCCACGTCTCCAGTGGCACCCCGAGACCTTCGGCGATCCGGTTGATGTAGTTGAAGTACGCCACGACCTGGGTGGCACTGGAGATGCCGGCGTCGTCGAAGCCGGCTGAACGCAGCGTGGCGATGTCCTCGACGCCGATCGAAGCAGGGGACTGCGTCAGCTTCTCGGTGAATTCACATAGGGCCATGTCGGCCTCGGAGAGCCCTGCTCCCCTCCAGTCTTCGGCTATCCGGTCGGCCACCGTGGTGTCTTCGACCTCTTCACGGAGGTCGTGGAGATGCGCCGTGATTCAGTAGTGACAGTCGTTGGCCTGCGAAGTCACCACCGCGATCATCTCGCGCTGCGCCCTGCTCAGGGGTGACGACCCGTACATGATCGACTGGTAGAGCCGCATGGAGTCCCTCATCACCTCGGGCAGCTGGCTCTGGATCGAGACGATGTTCCAGATACGGCCGGCGCGACGTCTGGCCGCGTCGTACTCGCGACGGGCCACACCCGACGTCTCGTCGTAGGAGAGAACGTGGACGTGCGGCATCAGACGGCGAGAAACAAGGCAGGCTCCTCGATGTTCTCGAGGACCAGCGCCATGAAGCGCCTGCCTACGGCACCGTCGATGACCCGATGGTCGTACGACAAGGAGAGCGGCATGACCGGTGCGATCGCCAGGTCGTCGTCGTAGACGACAGGCTTGAGCCGGGCCGCCCCCACAGAGAGGATGGCCGTCGTCCCCGGCGGGACGATCGGAGTCCCGTGGCCGCCACCGACGGCGCCGATGTTCGACACCGTGAAGGTCTGGCCGGTGAGCTCACCTGGAGTCAGGGCCCGATCTCTGGCCCCGTCACCGAGCCTCCGTATCTCCCGGGCCAGCTCGAGGACACTGCGGGAGCCTGCGTCCCTGACCACTGCCACCATGAGGCCATCGTTCGTGTCGACCGCGATCCCAACGTCACGGGCGCTGTGGAGGATCAGGTCGTCCCCGTCGAGCTCGGCGTTGAATTCCGGGAACTCGTCGATGGCGGGGAGGACCGCCTTGATGATCAGAGCCTCGATGGGGATCTTCATCCCGTGTCGGTCGCCGAGCGCCTTGCGCACCCCGAGCAGCCGGGTGGCGTCCGCGTCGTCGAACGTGGTGACATGGGGGATCTCGGCCCAACTACGGGCCATGTTGGCTGCGATGGTCCGACGCAGACGGGTCATGTGACGACGCTCGTCGCTACGAGGCAATGGCTCGGCCGGCTCTTCCGGCTCGTCGGCGACGACAACCGGCTCCTCGATCGGCCCTGCCTCGGCGTCCTCCGGCTCCGCCCAAAACGGCGCTTCCTCAACGCCCGAGAATGCGGGCGCCGGCTCGAGGGTGCCAGTCCGCGAGATCACAGCCTCGACATCGGCACGGGTGATCCGCCCACCGGGCCCGGTGCCGACGACGGCGTCCAGGTCGACGTTGTGATCCCGGGCCAGCTTCCGCACGAGGGGCAGCGCTTGGAGTGATGGGGGCAGGCCTCCCGGCTCTTCGGAGGGCGAGACGAGCACTTCGGCCTCTTCGCTGAGCGTGCCCACGATGGGCTCCGGCTCCCTGACCACGGCTTCCTCGACCGCTGGCGTGGTCGAAGGCGCCGGTGCCTCCCCCGGCTCGCCAATCGTCACCAGGACGTCCCCCACCGCTATCACGTCTCCCTCGGCTCCACCGTGTGACATGACGACGCCGGCATACGGTGAAGGGATCTCGACCACCGCCTTGTCCGTCTCGACCTCGACGATCGGCTGGTCCGCGGCCACCTCTTCACCTTCGGCCACGAGCCAGCGGACTATCTCGGCCTCGGTGAGGCCCTCGCCGATGTCCGGCAGCCTGAACTCACGCGCCACTCATGCCTCCAGGGTCTCGCGGGCAGCAGCAACGATTCGATCCACCGAGGGAAGGTAGTGGGCCTCCGACCGTTTCAATGGGAAGACCGTGTCCCAACCCGTGACCCGCCGCACAGGCGCGAGAAGTGAGTAGAGGGCCCGCTCCTGGATGGTTGCGGCGATCTCACCACCGAAGCCACCGGTCAGCGGCGCCTCGTGGACCACGACGGAGCGTCCGGTCTTCTCCACCGATGCGACGATGCCTTCTCGATCCAGCGGAACAAGGGTGCGGACATCTATGACCTCCACCGACACGCCGTCGGATTCGAGGACGTCGGCCGCGGCTCTCGTCTCCTTCATCATCGCCCCCCAGCTGATGAGGGTGACGTCGTCACCCGTCCGCTCCAGCCGGATGGGGCCGATCTCGGTCTTGAAATAGATCTCGGGGATGTCCTCCTTGACCGCCCGATAGAGACGGATGGGCTCCAGGAACACGACGGGGTCTGGATCTTCGATGGCCGCGAGCAGGAGGCCGCGGGCATCCCTCGGAGTGGAGGGGACGACGACCTTGATGCCGGGGATGTGTGCGTAGATCGCCTCGGTCGACTCGGAGTGGTGCTCGGCCGCCCCGATCCCGCCGCCATACGGCATGCGGATGACCATTGGCGCCGACATCCTGTGGCTGGTCCGATTGCGGATGCGGGCGACGTGATTGATGATCTGGTCATAGGCCGGATAGGAGAAGCCGAGGAACTGGATCTCGGCCACGGGGCGCATGCCGGCAATCGCCATCCCGAAGGCGGCTCCGACGATCCCCGACTCGGCCACCGGAGTGTCGAAGACCCGGTCACGCCCATGACGTTCGAGCAACCCGTCTGTGATTCGGAACACACCGCCGGCGCGTCCGATGTCCTCTCCCAGAAGCACGACGCGCTCGTCGACCTCGAGTGCGGTGTCCAGAGCCCCATTGAGCGCCTGCGCCAGGTTGACCTCAGCCATCAGAACCACTCTGCGTAAGCGTTCTGTGTCGGAAAACACGTCTATTTCCCTTGAGAATCGACACAGAACGAGTCCGGGACCGCGTGGGAGCCATCAGTTGGCCTCGTCCATTTGCTCGCGCAACGGCGTCGTCGGCTCGGCATACATGCGGTTGAGCATCTCCTCGAAGGTGGGTTGGGGAACTTCTTCGGCCCATTCGACCGCGGCCTCGATGTTCTGGCCGGCCTGCGTCTCCAACTCGGCCTGCCAGTCGGCCGTCCACGCATCCTGTCGCTCGAGGAGGAGTCGCACCCGCTCTATCGGATCCCGCTGCTCCCACTCGCTGCTCTCCTCTTCGCTGCGATAGCGGCCGGGGTCGTCGGCGGTGGTGTGCGGGCCGATGCGATACGTGACCGCCTCCACGAAACTCGGCCCCTCCCCCGCTCTCGCCAGAGAGGCCGCCTCCCTGACCGCCACCAGCACGGCCACGACGTCATTGCCATCCACCCGAATGCCCGGCATCCCGTAGGCGGCGGCTTTGATCTCCATCGACTCCGACCGGGTCTGCATCGAAGTCGGGTTGGAGATCGCATATCCGTTGTTCTGGCAGAAGAAGACGGTGGGCGTGTTGTAGACGGCGGCGAAGTTCATCGCCTCGTGGAAGTCGCCCTCCGACGTCGCTCCATCCCCGAATGAGGTGAGGGCGATGCGGTCCGAGCGGGAGAGACTCTCCGCCCAGGCAAGCCCGACGGCGTGGATCATGTGGCCGCCAACCGTTATCGACGGTGGGAGGATGTTTACTCCATCTGGCACCCGACCGCCCCGCTCGTCACCGGTTCTCCCCAGCACGAGAAGCTCCCACGGGTAGCCGGCACGCCAGTTGAGGGCGGCGTCGCGATAGGTTGCGACCACCCAATCGTCCTCCCGCAGGGCGGCAGCAGCCCCTATCTGGGCCGCTTCCTGACCCCGGAACGGGGCGTAGGTGGCCAACCGGCCCTGACGCTGCATGGCGATCGACTTGTCGTCGAAGACCCTCGCCTCGATCATGTCGGCGTAGAGCGCCTTCATCTCGTCGAGGGTGATCGGGAGCCGGTCCCGAACCGTTCCGTCGGGGTTGATTAGACCGAACATTGAAGTCCCGCCGTCTCGCTGAGAGGCTCTTGATACCACCCCGGTGTTGTTCCTGGGCGGGATAAGCGCATCAAGCCCACGACCCAACCCCGACTTGCGCGAACTCACGCCAAGCTCCTTGAACCCATCAGACGAATCGCGCGAGCTTAAACGCGGGCCTGGTCTTTGAAATCGCCGTCATGGCCGATCGCCCCGGCGTCATCGCCCTCTCCCGCCGCCAGGGAGCTAGACACCGGCCGACTCGGGCTCCATGGAAGCCTCGAGCTCTTCGACGGTCATGAGGACGTCGCGAGCCTTGCTGCCCACCGACGGACCGACCACACCCATGCGCTCCAGCGTGTCCATCACCCTCCCGGCACGGGCGAAGCCGATGCGGAGCTTGCGCTGCAGCATGGACGTCGAGCCGAGCTGTGATCTGACGACCAGGTCCATCGCCTGGCGAACAAGGGCGGCGTCCTCGTCGTCCTCGTCCTCGGCTTTGGCCGCTGCGGCAGCAGCGACTGCCTCGAGGACCTGCTTGTCCTGATAGCGGGCCTCCCGCTGCTTCCTGACCCAGTCGACCACGGCGTGGACCTCCGTCTCCCGCACCCAGGCGCCCTGAATGCGTTGCGGGCGGGGCTCCTTGGCCGTGACCACGAGCATGTCACCCATGCCGACCAGCTTCTCCGCCCCGGCCGAGTCGATGATGACGCGGCTGTCCGTCTGGGACGCCACGCTGAAGGCGAGCCGGCTGGGCACGTTGGCCTTGATCACGCCGGTGATCACGTCGACGGAGGGCCTCTGGGTGGCTATGACCAGGTGGATGCCCACCGCCCTGGCCATCTGGGCGATGCGGACGATCGACTCCTCCACCTCGCGGCCGGCCACCATCATCAGGTCGTTCAGCTCGTCGATCAGGACCACGATGTAGGGGAACCGGTCGAAACCCTCGGGGTCGAGGCCACCGGCGGCGAGCTTCTCCCGATAACCCTCGATGTCCCGGACCTTGCCGTCGGCGAGGAGGTCGTAGCGCCGGTCCATCTCGGCAACCGCCCATTTGAGGGCTTCGTTGGCCTTCTTCGGGTTGGTGATGACCCGGGTGAGAAGGTGCGGGACCCCGTTGTACTGGCCCAACTCGACACGTTTCGGGTCGACCATGATCAAACGCACATCGTCGGGGTGGGTGCGCATCAGGAGCGAGGTCACGATCGAGTTGATGCACGAGGACTTCCCGGCGCCGGTTGCGCCGGCGATCAGCACGTGGGGAAGCTCGGCGAGGTTGAGCAGACGGGGCTGTCCGGAGATGTCCATGCCGAGGCCAACGGTCAACGGGTGGGCGGGGCGCGCCGCATCCGGGCTGGACAGGATGTCACCGAGTGAAACAAGGCGTCGTTTGACGTTGGGCACTTCGACACCGATGGCCGACTTGCCGGGGATGGGGACCAGCAGACGCACGTCGGGTGTGGCCAGCGCGTAGGCGATGTCGTGGGAGAGGTTGGAGACGCGATTGACCTTCACGCCGGGAGCAAGCTCGATCTCGTAGCGGGTCACCGTCGGCCCGGGGACGATCTTTGTCAGCTGGGCGTCGACACCATGCTGGACGAGCGTGTCCTCGAGCTGACGCGCCGTCTCCTCCAGTGACCTCTTGTTGACCTCACCGCCGGTGCCACCGTCGAGCAGTGACAGCGGGGGAAGGTGGTACTCGCCGTCGGTGAGGTCGACCGTGACTCGCAACGGAACCTGCTTCCGCTCGGCCGGGGCACCCTTCTTCTCCGGCTTCGGAGGACGGCGCTCGCCCGGCTTCTGGTGCCGGCCACGGGGCTTCGGGGGAGGAGCCACCGTTCGCACCGCATGCTCGACTCTCTCGGAGGGCCCTCCGGCGAACACTTCTCGTGCCAGCTTCCTCAGATTGCGCCAGATCTGGGCGATCCCGCCGAACAGCTCACGGACCGATGTCTGGGTCATTATCAGGACACCCATGCCAATCGCCGAGGCGAGCACCACAAAGGCTCCCCAATGGCCGAGCACCCGCCGCAACGGGAACGAGATGAGGGCACCGACGGCTCCCCCGCGCTCCTCGACGAGATCGATGTTCGAGCGGAAGGCGATGGCGCCGGTCAGCAGATGGAACAGGGCGAGAGTCCCGATGAACGTCGTGAGACTGCCCACCACGAGACGACGGGCGCCATCACGGGGCTTGCCGACGATCAGCGCTAACCCTATCCCGGCCAAAGCGGCCGGCAGGGCGAATCTCCACACCCCGAAAAGGAACTTCGAACCGGTCTCGAATCCATCTCCCATCGGTCCGGCCAGCTCGAAGAAGGCGAGCACGACGAGGATCGCCATGACGATGAGGATGAGGCCCCAGACATCGTCGCTCTGACGGCCGAGGGTGTTTCTGACCGAATCACGGACCGCAGCCAGCCTCTGCGTCAGCGTGGTCTTCTGTCTCTTTGTTTGGCGTTTCTTGGACACCCGTCTCCGCCCGGAGCCCTTGCGGGTGGATGTCCGGGTTGGCATGTGTCCGCCAACACTACCCAGGGTGGCGGTTTTCGCGTTGAATTCCGATGGCGACCTCGCCGCCGGTGGCGGATCTCCTAGGAATGGAGACGGCGTAGGGTTGTTTACCGGGAGACGGGTTTGGAGCAAGGGGGGCTACCGATGTCCTTCGCCGACGCCCGACAAGTGCTCACATTCGACTACCGGGTGATGACATTCCTCCTCTCACTCGGGATCATTCAGATCGCTGCCTCGCGTTCGTCCCTGACCGGGCTCTGGCTGATGAGCAGACGAGAAACGGTGCGGAGGATCGGCTGGGCCCTGTTCGTCGCCGGGCTCCTCTTCTATTTCCTGGCCCCGTTGTGGCAGGAGGGCCCCTGGGCGGTGGCCGACGACCCAACCGCGCCTCAGGCATGGCACACCGCGTCCCCCGGTGACCTGACCGCGGCCCACAACATCTCGGACACCAGCGGAGGCCTGTCGGGGAACACCCAGGCCAAGCTGCTGATCACCAGCGCCGCCGCCGCCATCCTGGTGTCGGCCTCGTTGGGAGCGTGGACGCTGCGTCGTCGGGGTGGCTCCAGCCTCGATGGCCAAGTCGTTGGAACCGAGGCGCTGGAGACTGGCAATCTGGTCGACGCCGTCCGCTCCACATGGTCTATCCGCCAGTTCGATCACCCGTCGTCTCACGACCCGCCGCCACATGGGGAGAGCCCCGCGCCCGGCGTCCGAAGGGACAGATCATGACCCTCGACCTGATCGTCTTCCGCTGGCTCAACGGACTGGCCGGAGAGACAGAGACGCTCGACCAGGCGATACGGCTCCTCGCCGGCGATCATCTGATCCCCGTCCTTTCGGTGACGTCGCTGATGTGGCTCTGGCTGGCGGGAGCCGACTACGAGGAGCGGGTGAGGTTCCAGGGTGCCGCACTCGACGGGCTCCTCGCACTCGGCATCGCCTCACTCGTCGCCTCGGTCCTGGCTCTGATGGTGGCGCGCTCCCGACCCTTCCTCGATCCGCATGATGCCGAGCTGTTGTTCTATGCGCCCACCGACTATTCCTTCCCGGCGCATGCGGTGGCGGTGCTGGTGGCCCTGGGGACGGCGGTACGGGCCGGCTACAAGAGACTCGGGAATGTGGTCATCACGGCCGGGGTCGCCATGGGTCTCGCTCGCGTGATCGCCGGTGTGCAATGGCCTTCCGACGTGCTGGCAGGGATCGTCATCGGCGTCCTGGTCGGTCTCTCGGCACACGCACTGCTCGACAAGGCGGGGCCGGTGCGGAAATGGCTCACCCGAGCCCTTCTCGGAGCGCCGACCGAGCGGACCGCCTCGTTCGGGAAACCCGGGGAAAAGGTCCTTCGGCACTGACCAAACTCACCGGCAAAGACAGAAACTCGCCGTACGAATATCGAGAAGACCACGAAGACCGCTTGGCCGTGGGAGCAGGCTCTCGGAGGAGAAATCATGAGACGCACCTGGCTTACGATGCTTGCCCTGATCGCCCTGGTCGGCTGTACCGGCACCACCGTGTTCGGCGGCATCAGGGGCTCGGGCAACCTGACGTCAGAATCGAGGGACGTGAGCGGATTCACCGAGATCGTCCTCGAGGGAAGTGGCACCGTGAACGTCGAGATCACTGGCACCGAGTCGCTGACGATCGAGGCGGAAGACAATCTCATGCCCCATCTGACGTCAGACGTCCGCAACGGGCGTCTGGTGCTGGGGACGGACACCGCCATCTCGACCACACGGGGCATCACCTACACGATCACCGTTGAGACCTTGGATGGGATCACCATCGACGGGAGTGGGAATGTCGAAGCGTCCGACATCTCCGGTGAGAGCTTCAACGCCGAGATCAACGGCTCAGGCACGATCGATCTGGCCGGGCTCGACCTGAGGAGCCTCGAGTCGACCATCTCCGGCTCGGGTGACATCGAAGTCACGGGCACCACCGACGACCTTCAGGTGAGCATCCCCGGATCGGGGACGTTCACCGGTGTCGACCTGGAAGCCGTCACCGGCGACGTGACCATCTCCGGCTCGGGGTCGGCGGTGGTCAACGTGACCGACACTCTCACCGCGGTGATCGACGGCTCAGGGAGCATCGAGTACCTGGGTGATCCGACCGTCGACTCGACCATCAACGGATCGGGCAGCATCAGGCACCGCTGACCCACCACGACCTCCTGTAGTCAGCCCCGTATGAGGGGGTGATTACCGGAGGTTCGCGGGGGACCGGGTCAGATCGGCCCTGAGGGGTACGGTGACGCGATGCCCGCGCCGACCATTCCCTACGAGACGACACACCTGTCTCCCGAGGACCAGCACGACCGAGCCGACACCTTCTACGAGGAGATGAACCGCCGACGTTCGGTGCGCATGTTCTCCGACGAGCCCGTGCCACGTCATCTGATAGAGCAGGCCATCCGCACCGCATCGACGGCCCCGTCGGGGGCTCATCGTCAGCCGTGGACCTTCGTCGTCACGGGCGACCAGGAGATCAAGCACCGCATTCGTGAGGCGGCGGAGGCGGAGGAACGCGTGAACTACGAGGGCGGACGGCTGCCCGAGCACTGGAGGGAGGCCCTGGAACCGCTGGGGACCGATTGGCACAAGGAGTTCTTGGACGTGGTCCCCTGGATCGTCGTCCTGTTCGAGCAGCGTTACGGAATGGCCGACGACGGTGCGAGGAGACACCATTTCTACGTCAAGGAGTCGTGCGGAATTTCAGCTGGCATCTTCATCGCCGCACTACATCACATGGGTCTGTCCACATTGACCCACACGCCGTCGCCGATGGCGTTCCTGACCAAGCTGTTGGGACGCCCCGAGAACGAGCGCCCCTTCTGCATGTTCCCCATCGGCTACCCGGCCGACGATTGTGTGGTGCCCGATCTCACCCGAAAGCCACTGGAGCAGGTGATGGTGGAGGTGGGCTAAACCTCCATGATGACGGGGATGATCACGGGACGGCGGGCGGTCTCGGCGCGGATCACACTTCCCGCGGCCTGCCGGACCGTTTTCTGCATCTCGGCATGATCGGTGCGCCCGGTCTCGTGCTTTTCGACGGCCGTCCGCACCGCCTCCGCGGCCTTCTCCAGGACGGCGCTCGGGTCGTCCATGACACCATGGCTGTCCAGGTCGGGCCCGTAGATGATCTCCCCGGTGTCGTGGTCGATGCCCACGGTGACCACCACCACCCCATCGTCTGCCAGATGGGAGCGGTCACGAAGCACCGCGGGCTGCACGTCGCCGACCGACGAGCCATCGAGATAGACGTAGCCGGCGGGCACGGCGCGCCGCTCCACATAGGTCTTCTTCCCGTCGATGATCACCCGGTCGCCATCCTCGAGGACGTCGACGTGGCTGACACCCATGCTGCGTGCCAACTCGGCATGCGCCGCCAGATGCCGGTACTCGCCATGGACGGGCACGAACGCCTTCGGCCGGACCAGATTGAGGAACGTGAGCAGTTCCTCACGGGCGGCATGGCCGGAGACATGAACGTGGGAGTTCCTCCCGTGAATGACCTTGGCCCCACGGCGCATCAGGTTCGAGATCACCTTGGAAACCGCCGTCTCGTTCCCGGGGATCGGCTTGGCAGAGATGAGAACCGTGTCGGTCTCGTTCAAGTCGACGAACTTGTGCCTTCCCTGCGACATCAACGACAGGGCGGCGAAGGGCTCGCCTTGGGAACCGGTGGTGATGAGGAGTTGGTGATCCTCCGGCAGGTCCCCCAGGTCCTTGATGTCGACCACCGACCCTTCGGGCAGCTCCAGCACACCGAGATCGGAGGCGATGGTGGCATTGCGATGCATCGATCGACCGAAGAAGGCCACCTTCCGGCCGGCGGCGATCCCGGCATCGGCGATCTGCTGCACCCGGTGCACGTGTGAGGAGAAGCAGGCTGCGATCACCCTCCCCGGCGCATCTCTGATCACGTCTGCGATCGGCTGACCCACGGAGCTCTCCGAGGGCTCGAACCCTTCCTTCTCAGCATTGGTGGAATCGGCCAGGAGCAGCCTGACCCCGCGGGCGCCCAGTGAGGCGAGGGTTGGCAGGTCGGTGGGCCGGCCGTCTATCGGAGTCGGGTCGAGCTTGAAATCGCCCGAGTGGAGCACCAAGCCCTCGGGAGTGTCGAACGCAACTGCTGAAGCCTCGGGAACGGAGTGACTGACCGGGATGAGCATGAACTTGAACGGGCCGTGAGTGATCCACTTCTTCTGGTCGATCACCCGCATGTCGTTCTCGACACCCAGCTCCTCGGCCCGCACCCCCGCCAGCTCCAGGGTCAGCCTCGAGCCATACACGGGGACCTGGATGTCACGCAGGAAATAGGCCAGGGCCCCCATGTGGTCCTCGTGACCGTGCGTGATCACCACCATCTCGACGTCATCTCCCCGCTCCACTAGCCAGGACCAGTCGGGGAACACCAGGTCGACCCCCAGCATGTCCTCCTCGGGGAACATGAGACCGACGTCGATCAGGGCGATCTTCCCGTCGACCTCGACCGCAGCGCAGTTCCGGCCGATCTCCCCCAGCCCACCCAGGAATGTGACAGAGATGCTCACGAGGCGGACATCGCCCCCAGGGCCTTCTCGATCTCGGTCAGAGTCTCCTCGGACGCGGCGACCAGTGGCAGCCGAACGTCACCCACGGGTTCCCAGAATCTGCTGAGCGCTCCCTTGACCGGAGCCGGGTTCGGCTCGAGGAAGCAAGCGAAGCAGAGCGGGAGCAGCTGATGATGGAGACGTCGGGCCTCGGCGTAGTCCCCAGCGTGCGCAGCCTTCAGCATCGCCTTGATCTCCGGGCCGGCAAGGTGGGAGACGACTGATACGACACCGACCGCACCCACGGCGAGCATCGGGAGCGTGAGGCTGTCCTGTCCGGAGTAGACGGGGAGACTCGGTGCGAGGTTGACCGACCTCGATGTGAACTCGAGATCCATGACCGCGTCCTTGACCGCCACGATGTTGGGATGAGCGGCGAGCGTGGCCAGCGTCTCCACCTCGATGAGGCGGCTGGTCCGGCCGGGGATGTTGTAGAGCATCACCGGCACTCCCACGTCGGCGATGGCCTTGAAGTGCTCGACCAGACCACCTTGAGAGGGTTTGTTGTAATACGGGGTGACCGCCAGAACGCCGTTCGCTCCAAGCTCTCCGGCCTTCGAGGTCATCTCCACCGAATGGGCGGTGTCGTAGGTGCCTGTGCCTGCGACCACCTTGGTCTTCTTCTC
>JBAVPF010000494.1:0-1585 GCA_049692815.1 Acidimicrobiia bacterium | reverse complement strand
CGGACGACCCGTTTGGCGCTGCCGACGGTGGAGTGGCCGTGCCCTCGGCCCACTCGGCGGAGGTGGCGAGGGCGGCGGCGAACGGCAGGCTGACGGTGCTGATTTCTACCGGCTGAACAGCACTACGGTGCATCCGTGCTCGCCGCAATAGTCTGGGGTCTCGTCCAGGGCCTCACCGAGTTCCTCCCGGTGTCGTCATCGGGCCACCTGGTCATAGTCCCCGACTTCCTGGAACTTCTCGGCGTCGACGTCCAGCCCCCCACCCTGGCGGTGTCCGCCGTACTCCACCTGGGAACGCTCGTCGCATTGCTCATCTACTTCCGGGCGGACCTGATGAAGGTGCTTCGTCTCCGCCGGGAGCCGGAAGGGCGGAAGATCGCCCTGCTGGTGGCGGTGGGGACCATCCCCGTCCTCGCCGGGTTCCCTCTCAAGGACTCGATCGAGTCGCTCCAGGAGGATGTGACCAAGGTGGGTGTGGCTCTCATCGCCACCGGGGTGATCCTCCTGCTGGGGCAGCGATTCGCCCGCGGTACAAAGCGACTGATGGAGGGAACGCCCATGGACGCCTTCGTGATCGGTGTCGGCCAGGCACTGGCGCTCATCCCCGGCCTCTCCCGGTCGGGTGTGACGATCTCTGCGGGCAACGGCCGTCATCTCGCGCCACCCGAGTCGGCGCGCTTCGCCTTCCTGCTCGGCATACCTGCCATCGCCGGGGCCGGCTTGCTGTCTTTGCCCGACTTGTTCGATGCGGGCACTTTCGATCTCGAGCTGGTAGTGGCTCTCGTGATGGCCGCTGTCTCCGGCTATTTCGCCATCGCCCTCCTGCTGAAGGCCATCAATCGCATCGGCCTGATCCCCTTTGCCATCTACTGTTTCATCGTGGGCACTCTCACCATCGCATTCCTGTGAGCGACGGGCGCAACGTCATTGGCGGCGAGTTGGAGAGCTGCTCGGTCGACCCCGTCACCGGGTGGTTCCGCGACGGCAGCTGTGAGACGTCGCCCGGGGACCTGGGCAGCCACACCGTGTGTGCCGTAATGACCAGGGAGTTCCTCGACCACCAGCGGGGCATCGGCAACGACCTCGTGACCCCCGTCCCCTCCTTCATGTTTCCCGGGCTGAAACCGGGTGACCGCTGGTGCGTGACAGCCCAGAATTGGCTGCGCGCCCATGAGGACGGTGTCGCCGCCCCGGTGGTGCTGGCAGCCAGCAACGAGTTGGCGTTACAGATAGTCCCGTTGGACATCCTCAAGGCCTACGCCGTCGACGTCCCCGACTCCCCCGGAGACCTCTGAAACCGGTACCAGGTACTCGATACTCGGTACCAAGTACAGCCGAGCAAAGCTCGGCTCATTGGCTGTAGTTGGAGGACATCCGCATCGTCTCGGCGATGTGGACGTTGACGAGGGCGGGAAGACCCGACGCCCTCGCCCGCTCCAAGGCGGGCCGTATCTCTTCGGGATCGTCGACGAACTCCCCGTAACCTCCGAGCCCTTCGACCATCCGGTGATAGGGCCGCACCCCCAGGTCGGCGGCAACCACACGGTCCGGGTACGCCATCCGATGGAACGTCTTGATGTTCGAC
>JBAVPF010000493.1:0-2367 GCA_049692815.1 Acidimicrobiia bacterium | reverse complement strand
CGTCAGAGTCGACGTGTCTTCCGCTCTCGTCGAAGAGGTCGGAGCCGAGGGAGGGGCAGTCGCCGTGGCCACCGCGCCTGCGGAGGCCGAAGCTGAGACGGCGGAGGCCGAGGCCCACGCCGGCGTGGAATTGATCGAGGCCCAGCGTGTCATCGAGGTGACACCCGAGGAGTCGGGTGTGAGCAGACGCCAGTTCTTCAATCGGGCCATCGCCGGTACGTTCTTCGCCTTCCTCGGGATGCAGGGCCTCTACTACCTGGCTTTCTTCTGGCCCAAGATCACGGGTGGCTTCGGCTCCAACGTCGATGCGGGCCTGGTGGACGACCTCAAGTCCCAGACCGTCACCGCCTCGGGCTCCGTCGTGCCCGTGTTCATTCCGGAGGCCCGCGCCTACGTCGTCCCCGCCCCGACGACACTCTCGAGCGAGTTCGCCGGCAAGGGCGTCGAGGCAGGAGGGTTGTTTGCCCTCTACCAACGTTGCGTGCATCTTGGATGCCGGGTTCCCTGGTGCGCCTCGTCGGTCGGCTTCGAGTGCCCGTGCCACGGCTCCAAGTACAACTCGGTCGGTGAGTACTACGCCGGTCCCGCCCCTCGCAACCTCGATCGGTTCCAGGTAGAGGTAAACAATGCCAATCGGTTGATCATCAAGACAGGAACCATCATCCAGACGCCCCGGGCCCCGATCCCGAGCGTCAAGTATCCCCAGGGGCCCCATTGCATCTGATGCCTGATAAGCACAGGGAGCGCCGCAGTTGACCTCCAGTGTCATCACCGTCCTCGCCGTCGTAGCCGGGATCATCTGGCTCGGCGTGCTCCTGGTGTCCGCCTTGCGCAACCGGGGCGGGGGTGAAGAGGTTCCGGCCAACCTCAAGCCGGGCATCGACGACCAGGCCCTGGAGACCCGACGGTTGGAGAAGGGACAGAAGGCGGCGATCGCCTTCTCCGCGTTCCTCGCCATCTCGTTGCCCCTCTACTTCCTCGGTGAGGGCAATCGTCAGGACGGCTTCGTCGAGGAGTTCTCCACCGAGCAGGTGGCGCGGGGCGCCGCCATCGTCGAGGAGTTCAAGTGCTTCACCTGCCACGGCCCGCTGGGCGCCGGCGGGTCTGCGAATTACGTGGAGAAGAGGTCTGGTGTGAGTGTGGCCTGGACCGCGCCGTCGCTCAACGACGTGCTCTTCAGGTATCAGCCGGACGAAGTGACTCACTGGATCACCTATGGGCGGCCCAACACTCCGATGCCCGCCTGGGGTGTCGCCGGCGGTGGGCCCATGAACGCCCAACAGATCGAGGCGATCGTCGCCTACCTGACCACCATCCAGGTCAGCCAGCAGGAGGCGGTCGACAAGACACCCGATGCCATCAAGGAGCAGATCGGCAGGCTGGAGAACGCCGATGCCACGGTGGCCCTCGCAGTCGTCAAACAGGAGCAAGTCGTCGCAGAGATCGATCAGGCCGAGGAAGACCGCGCCTACATCACTCCGCTGACCGAGAAGGCCAAGGAGACGCTGGCCAACGCCGGCCAAGGAATCGACACCGACGGCGACGGTCTCTCCGACACGGCGGAGCTCGAGTTGTCGAAGCTATCCCATGACGCTCTCGACCATTTCACGGAGGTCGACGCCATCGTCCTCGACCCGGAAACCCCGGACGCGGGATTGGTGACCGAAGGCCTCGACCAGATCGAAGCCGACATCCCCCGTGACCCGATCCTGCAAACGAGCCGTGACGCCATCCAGACGGCCCTCGACGAAGACGTCATCTCCTCCGACTCTCCCGACACCGATGGTGACGGGATCTCGGATGCGGGCGAAGCCAGGATCACCGGGCTCTTCGCCGAGGCCTCCAAGGCCACGGTCCCAACCACCGTGACGGCAATCGACCTCGACCCGACCAATCCCGAGACGGTGACGGGCCAGCCCGACCTGGACACGGCGACGACAATGGTCGGGGGGCTCGACACGGTGTCCATCAACGTCGGGGTGACCGTCGAGAACGAGGGGCGCATCAGGCCACAACAGGAAGGCGGTTACGCGTTTCTGCGCAACGCCCAGCAACAGAAGCTGTGGGAGGTCGACTTCACCGGTGTGGCCGATGCCATGGGCGTCAGTGAGGAGGAGGCACAGCGGGCGGTCGCATTGTTCAACGCCAACTGTGCCCGGTGCCACACCTCCGGGTTCAGCGCCGGTGTCCCCTACACCCAGGAGGTGGGCTCCGGCGGCTTTGGCCCTGCCCTGTGGAAGGGACGTGAGCTCATCCAGTTTGGCGAGGCTCCTACGGATCCCAACGAGACGGATCTTCTCATCGACGTCCTCACCAAGGGATCGCAGGCCGACACCGCCTACGGCATCAACGGCGACGGGTCGGGAC
>JBAVPF010000492.1:0-17078 GCA_049692815.1 Acidimicrobiia bacterium | reverse complement strand
GCGCCGGCCTTGTCGCTCTTGTAGAGGACCTTGTCCCAACTCTTTCCTCCGTCCCGGCTGCGAAAGAGGCCCCGTTCCTCATTGGGCCCGAAGGCATGGCCGAGGGCCGCCACATAGACGACGTCCGGGTCGTGAGGGTGGATACGGACGGCGCCGATGTGACGGGTGTCCGAGAGGCCACAGTGGGTCCAGGTCTCCCCACCGTCACCAGAGCGATAGACGCCGTCGCCATGGGAGACGTCGAGTCGAATGCAGCTCTCCCCCATGCCGGCGAAGACCACGTTGGGGTGTGAGTCGGAGACGGCAACCGCACCCACCGATCCGGTGCCCAGTTGACCGTCGGTCACGTTCACCCAAGTCGTGCCGGCATCCTCGGTCTTCCACACTCCACCGGCGACGGCGCCGAAGTAGAACGTGCCCGACCTGGTGGGATGGCCGGCGACGGCGACCACCCGCCCACCACGGGTTGGGCCGATACAGCGAAACGTCATCGCCTCGAGCAAATCCCTGGCGACAGGATCGTCGAACAACCTCATATCTGGACACCTCTCCGGAGCCGAACGGACGAACGCCGAAGTTAGCGGCTCCGCGGGGTGGAGCGACCGCGTCGCCCGTCCTGAAGGACATTTCCACCTCCCTCGGGAGGGATACGCTGCCCCGATGAGAGCGAGCCTCAGTGGCATCTGCCTCCTCCTGATCGCCACGGCCTGCTCCGGGGGAACCGCCGCGCCCCCGACCACGGTGGGAACGCCTTCCACGACCGAGACCACGACCGGGCCGACGACCACCTCGTCGACCATCCCGACGACCACGACCGTGCCCCGACCACTCCTCGGGAACACGGTTGTCATCGATCCCGGGCACAACGGGATGAACTGGGCCCATCCCCAGGAGATCGGACGGTTGGTCGACATCGGGAACGGGTCCAAGGCCTGCAACACGACAGGGACGAGCACGTCCGTCGGTTACACCGAGGCAGAGTTCACGTGGACGTTGGCCCAGTTGGTCGTCGCACGGCTGGAGGATTTGGGGGCGACGGTCGTGCTGACTCGGCAGGACAACGATGGTTGGGGCCCTTGCATCGACGAGCGGGCGGCGATCGGTAACCGAAACAACGCCGACGCGGTGATTTCGATCCACGCCGACGGCGGCCCCGAGAGCGGACGAGGATTCCACGTCATCCGCCCGGCAGACACCGTCGGCCTCACCGACGACATCTACGAGGCCTCAGCCCGTCTCGCCGCTGCGGTCCACGACCTCTATATGGAAACCGGGATGCCGGTGGCCGACTACATCGGCGCCGAGGGATACACGGCGCGGGACGATCTCGGGGGGTTGAACCTCTCCGATGTGCCCGCCGTCTTCCTGGAGACAGGGAACATGCGCAACGCCGAGGACGCCGCCCTTCTGACCGATCCCCGCTTCCGGGACGCGGCCGCCGCGGCGATCACCTCTGCCCTGGTCCGATTCCTGGTCGGCTGACGTACAGGGATCTCCCGTCGGCAAAGCGTCGGAGGAGACAGGTCGTCGATTGGCGAGGCTGCGCAGATACGCTCGACGAATGACCAATGCAGAAACCCACCACGAGTTGATGGGTGTGCTGGTGGAGACGGCCAGAGCACATCATGCCGCTACCGGTGGAGTCAACCCACAGTGGGCGGCGTGGTATGCAGACCACGCCATCGACGACATCAACCGCCTGCTCGCTGTGGAGATGACCGTGACGGAGCTGACGACCTGGCTCGAGGGTGCCGACCGGCGCTACGCCGAGGAAGAGCCTGAGGAGTCCTGGCCTCGGTCCTACGCCACCTGGCTGCTGGAAGAAACTCGCTGATCGAGGCTGAGCCTGTTCCGACCGGAGCCCCCGTCCGGGGGTTCAGGCCAGTGGACGATCCGGATAGTGTGCATCATGGGCGAGGCCGACCCCGGCGCCTCGCTCGCTACATGACTCGACCCACCGGAGAGGATGCATGGACCAGGTGAAGTGTCAGAACTGTGGCCATGAGAACCCTTCGGACGCACGATTCTGCACACAATGCGGGCAGAGTCTCACGATCACCTGCCCGGTCTGTGGCACGGTCTCCAACGCCAGCGCCAGATTTTGCAGCAGTTGTGGCGCGGCCCTGGGCGAGCACACCCCCCCATCAGAGCCGGACCAGCCGTCACCGGTCGGCCAAGACCTGAGCCGCTATCTGCCGCCCGAGCTCCTCGCCAAGATGCGCTCGGCCCAAGAAGGCCAAGCCATGCAGGGAGAAAGGCGAACCGTCACGATGTTGTTTGCCGACATCCAGGGCTCGACGTCGTCGGCCGAACAACTCGATCCGGAGGACTGGGCCGAAATCATGAACGGTGCGTTCGAACATCTGATCGCGCCTATCTACCGCTACGAAGGCACTGTTGCACAGCTTCGGGGAGACGCTGTCCTCGCCTTCTTCGGAGCACCCTTGGCACACGAGGATGATGCGGTGCGCGCCGTTAGGGCCGGTGTCGAGATGGTTGACGCCATGACCGAATACAGCGGCGGGATAGAGGAACGCTGGGGGATTCCCCTCCATGTCAGAGTCGGCATCAACACCGGGCTGGTCGTGGTGGGAGCAATGGGATCGGACCTGCGGATGGAATACACGGCCCTGGGCGATGCCATCAACGTCGCGGCTCGAATGGAACAGACGGCGCAGCCCGACACCGTACGAGTCACGGCCCAGACGCTCGCTCTGACCAACGGTATGTTCGAAACCGAAGAACTGGGTTCCGTCGAGGTCAAGGGCAAGTCCGAGCCGGTTCCGGCTTCTCGAGTCATTCGCTACGTCGGTACGCATTCGCCAGACGTGGGGCTCCCCATCGTCGGGCGAGAGTGGGAGCTTCAACAACTCGACGACCTGCGCGTCAGGGTCGTGGGCGGTTCCGGCGCCATCGCCTCCGCGATCGGCGAAGCGGGAATCGGCAAATCTCGTCTGATCAACGAGTTCACCCACCGGGCGCTCGAAACCCTTCACGTGGCGCATCGTTTCGACGTCTCGGGTGATGTCGCCTGGCTTTCCGCCTCGAGTCGCTCCTACGACTCGGAAAGGCCCTACTCGACCGTGTCCGAGATGCTCTCCAGATGGTGGCTCGGCGTCGAAGGTCAGCCCGACTTCGAGAAAGTGACCGCGGCCGTCGCCGCAGCCGGAATCACGGATCCGGATGCCCCGGCGCTCCTCTCCCACGTGGCGAGGGTGCCTCTGTCCGGCGCCGAGGGAGACTTCATCGAGGCCCTCGAGACCAACGTCCTGAGCGCACGGGCGGGCGACACGGTCCTCTCCTACATTCGCGCCCTGACAGCAGCAAGGCCGACCATCGTTGTGCTCGAAGACCTCCACTGGTCGGATGACCTCTCCCTCGCGCTGATCGAATCCATGATGAACCTGACCGAGACCACGCCCCTCGGGCTCATCGTTGCAATGAGGCCCTACCGCGAGGAGCCCACATGGCGGATCCACGAGGTCGCCGAACGTGACCATCATCACCGATATCTGCATCTGGAGCTGGCGGCTCTCAGTGAAGAGGAGAGCCGCGGCCTGGTCGAGTCACTCGTCGACGCCGAAAATCTGACGGACGAGACCCGGGACCGCATACTCGGCCGGGCCGAGGGGAATCCTCTCTTCTTGGAGCAGATGGCCCGATCAGTGGATGAGCTCGGCTCCTCCGGCCTCGAGACGAGTGCCGTGCCGAACACACTGACCGGGTTGATCACGGCCCGTCTCGATCGTCTCAGTGAGCAGACGAGATATTTCATTCAGATGGCGTCCGTGCTCGGATCGGAATTCCGGGCAAGCACTGTTTCGATCCTCGTGGACCGGCCTTCGGTCGACGACGACGTGACGGACCTCCTGAAAAGAGGGATCCTCTTCGAGGTCCCCGGCCGCCCCGGGACGTTCGGGTTCAAACACGCACTGATGCAGGAAGTCGCCTACGACACCATCCTCAAGCGGACGCGGAGAGAGCTCCACGGGCGGGTGGCCGACCACTTCATCGAGACCGGGGGCAACGCTCGGGCCATCGCCCATCACCTCATCGCATCCGGAGATCCTCAGCGTGCGTTCCCCTATCTGCTCGAAGCCGGTCTGCACGCATCCCGGTCGATGGCCCTCGCCGACGCCATAGAGTTGTTGACAACAGCCATCCAAAACGCTCCCGACGATGCGGATCCAGAGATGATCGAGCGCGCTCACGACGGGCTCGGCGACGCCTACTCTCTCATCCCGGACCTCTCCCAGGCTGCTGCGGCATATCAACGCCTCTATGACTTCGGAGAAGACCGGGAGCGGCCCGCCGCCAAGGTCGCCGCGCTGAACCGGCTGGCATACGCGACAGCGGTCCTCGGTGCCGACCTGGACAAGGCGGCGACATACCTGGCAGACGCCCGTCGCATCGCCGAAGAGAGCCACGACGACCTGGGACTGGCGGAATACCACATGAATGCTTGTTTCATCGCCTCCATGGCCGGCAACCCGAACGAAGCCGTCGCTCATGACGAGGAGACGGTGAGAATCGGTGAAGAGGCCGGCAGCGACCGGATTCGGCTGTTGGGGTTGGTCAGACGTGCCACCAACTACATCCTGCTACTCGACTTCGAACAGGGGCTTCCCGCCATCAATGAGAGCCTCGAGGAAGCCCGCGAAGCAGGCATGGAAGAGGCGGCAGCGATCATCGAATTCGCCGGGGCCGGCCTCGTAGCGGCTCTCAGGGGTGATCTGCGCAGCGCAGCAGAGACGGCCGACCGAGCTTTCGTCACCTTGGAGCGATACGGGTCGTTCTACATGGCGATGAACCGGCTGTTCGTTGGAGACTGGAAGTACCAGCTCGGCGATCTCGAAGACGCTCTCAGCCGATTCGCCGACACCAGACGCGTCGGCGAACGAGTCGGCCAGACGTTCGCCACCGCCGCTGCAGCGTCCGGGATGGCGCTGGTCTACGCGACGGCAGGCATGGACGAGGAATTGCCCGCCCTCCGTGACGAGGTCGAGAAGAGCCTCGGCGGGCCGCTGGGCGAGTTCCTGGCCAGCACCGCTCTGGCCGATCTTGGTTTCGCCAGTCTCTTGTCCGGGCAGTTGGATCGAGCCTCGAACGACTTTGCAGCGGCGCTGGGCGTCTCTTCGGCTACCCGCTTTGTCGAGAGGCCACGGCTTCTCGCCGGTCAGGCCCTGACGCTGGTTGCCGCGGGTGACCTTCAGGGCGCTGCCGGTTCCCTGGCGGAGGCACGTTCGACAGTCGACGAGAAGGAGCTGACCGGTTACGAAGCGGTGGTGGGGTTGGCCGAGGGTCGTCTTCACATTGCCCGGGGCGAATTGGATGAGGCGGAAGCCGCGCTGACCGGCGCCCAGGAGCAGGCGATGAGCATCGGCCAGAGGGTCACTCTGGTCATGATCCTCGGGGCGAGAGCCGAGTTGGCGGGAATGGCCGCTGATCCCGACCGTGCTGCCCGGCATCTCGACCAGGCTCGCGAAGTGGTCACATCGATTGTCGAAGGCATCGCAGACGAGCAGCTGAGGGCCCGCTTTCTTCAGCGGTGGACGGTGGAGCTGACCCCAGGCACCGGCCAGGATTCGAAGTAGGCCAACGGGGCCGCGGCGTGGGTCGGGCTCGAGCCGCGTTTCTCGAGGTAGTTGGCCCCGTATCCGGGGCTGACTACCGGAGGTTGTGAAGAGGCCCGTCAGCTGGCGAGGAGGGCGATGCCGATGATCAACGGCGCCAGCGAGCCGAGCTGTGGGAACCCGTCCCTGACGATGGCGACAATGGCTATGACCCCCAGGGCCAGACCGAACACGAGCCATCCCACCCACGACGCCACCAGGCCCGTCTGGACCAGTGCAAGACCGAAGACGGCGTGAGCGAGGTTCGAGGCGACGATCCATATGATCTCGCCCAGGTAGGCAGTGTCCCAAAGGGGTTGCAGCCAATCCGGGGTCCGGCCGGTCTCGCCACGGCTCCGGGCGGCTCTGGCCACCCCGGCCGTCTGGAAGGTCAGCCCGAACAACCAGGGGATGAGAGCCACCACGTAGCCCCCAACCGCGACGGATGCGAGCACCGGCTCACCCCCGTCGACGAGCAGCCAGGTGAGCCCGGCCATTCCCCCGGTCATGGCAAACAGCCCGACCAGCTCCCAGAGGGACATCCACCACCAGGCCCTGCGCTGGGTGAAGATGTGATCGAGCTTCTCGTCGAGCGGAAGTCTCCAGAACGCGGAGTTGTAGCCGGCGCCAAGGCTGAGATTGCCGACCAGGCTCGCGCCCAACCCCAGGACGAGCAGGACGCCGACGAGGATCATCTTCCGACCAGTTCCGTCTCGGGGGCGACGACCGCGTCAGCCCGCGCCCGGCGATACATGGAGACGCTGACCACCGGGAGCCACAGGATCCCGAGTGCGATCACCGCCCAATTGACCGGTGACACCAGTCCCAGGGCCAGGACCAGATTGACCCAGGCGAGCCACGCCGGGGTTTTCGCGTCACGGAGCTGAGCCAACCCATAGCCGCCAACAGCGGCGGCTAGCCCGATGGCGAGGGCGCTACCCAACAATCCGGAAGACAGGTCGAATAGAGCAATAGCGGCTCCCGGGTCGATCGATCCATGGATCATCACGCGTTCCGCCGGATAACTGATGGCGACGAGACCGAGGACCACCATGACTGCCGCGAACACCGTCCCGCCAAAGGCAATCACGGCCAATCGTTCCGTGCCGTCGGCGCGGGAGCGGATGCTCCGGCGCAGGGAGCCTGCGAACCACAGAAGGAAGACCGAGCCCAACATCCCCACGTAAGCACCTGTCATCAGTCGCGCCGGAGACTCCGAGTAGAAAGACACGACCTGTCCCGGTTCGGGCATGAAGTCGTAGTAGCCCATGATGACGACGCCGGTAGCGAAGAGCACCACGAAGCCCAGCCCGGACAAGGGGGCCACCCTTTCTTCCCACATTTGATCCTCCATTTCGATTCTCTGGAACGTACGTCACGACGAGTCGTGCAGGAACCAGACGAGCCATCTGATCTCCTTGGGGCCGGCACCCTCTTCGGTCGCGTCAAGAGATGAGGCCATCCTCATGGACGACCCTGAGGACAACCGGCAGAATCATGCCTGTGAAGAACCGGTTGCTGTGGGCAGTCTTCGTGATAGCCATGTCCGGCCTCTTGGTGATGGCCGTCATGTACGTGGACGAGGTCTCGGCGAACCTGAACGCCCTCATATGGACCCTGGTCATCGTGCCGTCAGTGCCGGCATGTGGCGCATTCCTCATGTGGCGACGCCCTGGCAACTCGATGGGCGGGCTACTGATGCTGGCCGGGGTGACCCTCCTCGTCCTCCCATCGATGCTCGAGCTTCCCACTCTGGCCCGGTTCGAGCAGACGGGAACGCAACCCTGGATGTGGGCTCCCATAGTCGGGAGCCAGATGCTGGAGATGTGCGCCACCGTCCTGCTGGGTCTTGTGCTGGTCGTCCTACCCGACGGAGAGATTCGCTATTCGAGAGAACGCAGATTCGCTCACTGGGCGTGGGTCGTCGTCCCCCTCCCGCTCCTCTCCCTCATATCCAACGCGGTCGTCCTCAAACCCGATATCTCGTTCAGCGGCATCACCGATGTCCCCAGCCCACTCGTCGTCCCGGCTCTCGTCCCCTACGGGGACGCCATCAGCGCCCTCGTTTCGTTGGGCTACACGGTGTTCGGGATCGCGATGGTCCTCCAGTTCCTCCGCTACCGGCGCGCCGAAGGTCGGGAGCGCAAGCAGACTCGCTGGGTCCTCTATGTCGGGACAGTCGCCATCGTCGCCGGGCTTTTGCCCTACCTGCTCGGCGAGCTGGAAGTGTTGCCACCGATGGAGCACGACTTCTTCGCCCTGCTCGCCTCCCTGCCCGTGTTGTTGCTGCCGGTCTCGGTCGTCGTCGCCGTCATGGAGCCGAAATGGATCGACGTGGACATAGTCATCCGTCGGTCGGTGGTGTACGGCGCTCTCTCGTTCCTCATCCTCGTCCTCTACATCGTCGCCGCCGCCTCGTTCGGCTTGGCCGCCGAGTCGAGGCTTCGCATCGAAGTCGCCATCTTCCTCACCGTGATCGTGGCGGTGGCATTTCAGCCCCTGCGCCGCTGGCTCCAGGAACTGGCCGACCGTCTCGTGTTCGGCGACCGCCCCACCCGATATGCCGCAGTCGCGCAGCTGAGTGCTTCCCTGGATGAGACGACCGATCCGACTGAGTTGCTTCCCCGCCTCGTCGACACGATCCAGAGGACACTTCGGCTCAAATGGGTGAACGCCGAGTTGTACGAAGGCAGCAATGCCACAGCCGGATCTGTGAGCGGTGAACCTTCCCTCACGGTCACCATCGGCAACGGCGCAGAGAGGCTGGGCTTGATCGAATGCGGCCCTCCCCTCGAGGGGAGCATCGACGAGGAGAATGGCCAGCTCGTGCAGACGCTGGCGTCACAGGTGGGGCTCGCCGTGGCCAACGCCAGGCTCGCCGGTCGCATAGTGAACGCCGCCGAGGCGGAGCGTCGACGGATCGAGAGAAACATCCACGATGGCGCGCAACAAGAGCTGGTGGCCTTGGTGGCCAGACTGGGGATGACACGGACACGAGCCGACAACGGCGGCGTCACCGCTGCGGAGCTGGAAGCGCTTCAGGAGGAGGCGCGCAGGATCTTGAGCGATCTCCGTGAGCTGGCTCAGGGCATCCACCCATCGGTTTTGAGTGACGGAGGGCTTCTCGAGGCCGTCGAGGACAGATGTGCACACCTGCCCATCGAGGTCCAACTCCACGCCGCGCCCACTTTGAGAGAACAGCGCTTCCCAGACGAGATCGAAGGGGCGGCCTACTTCTTCGTCACCGAGAGCCTGGCAAACGTCCTCAAGCACTCAGGAGCCACCAGCGTCGAAGTCTCATTGACGAGCGAAGACGGGCTGCTCTCCTTGTCTATCGAGGACAACGGGTGCGGCTTCGACACGACGGAGGCAACGCGCAACGGGCTGACCGGGCTCAGTGATCGCATCTCGGCCCTTGGCGGCACCGTTGAATTCGACAGCCAACCGGGGTCCGGCGCCCGGATGAGTGCGAGCCTCCCCGTCTCGTGATCAGGGTCATCATCGCCGAGGACCACTATCTGGTGCGCGAGGGAACTCGCCAGCTGTTGGAATCGTCGGGCGAGGTCGAGGTGGTCGAGGCCGTCGGCTCCGCGGATGAGCTGTTGGAGGCGGTGGGGCGTTGCGCCCCCGACGCGGTCGTGACCGACATTCGGATGCCGCCCGACCATCAGACCGAGGGGATCGAGGCCGCCCACTCCATCCGGTCCTCCTACCCGGACGTGGGTGTGGTGGTCCTCTCCCAATACGTCAACTCCCTGTACGCCTTCGAGTTGTTCCGGGAAGGAACGAGTGGCTTCGCCTACCTCCTCAAGGACAGGGTGGGAGATCTCAGCGAGTTGCTTCGGGCATTACACGAGGTGATTGCAGGTGGATCCGTCATCGATCCCCTCGTGGTGGAGGGTCTTCTGGCCAGACGTCAGTCTCTGGCCGGTTCGGCCCTCGACACGTTGACCGCGAGAGAAGTGGACGTGCTCGCCCACATGGCACAAGGTCGGTCTAACGGGAGCATCGCAGCGACACTGTTCATCTCCCAGTCAGCAGTGGAGAAGCACATCAACTCGATATTCGCCAAGTTGACGCTCAGCCCCGACGAGACCGACACCCACCGGCGGGTGGCGGCGGTCCTGGCGTTCCTTCGCAACCAGGATCTTTCCCTGGAGGCAGACTGAAAGGGCGGCTGATCACCCGGCTGACGCGACCGACACATCGTCAGCCGTCTGCACGGCAGGTGCCGTCAGATATATGTAGATCGCGTAGAGAAGCCCAAAGCCGAGGATCGGGGTGAAGACCCTCTTGACGGGGGCGCTCTCGGTGATGAGACCGACGGCGAAGCCGACGACCCCGACGTTGACCGACCAGTAGATGATGCGATTGGCGGTGTCGGATACCCGGCTCGACAGCATGAGCATGGCCAGGATCAGGTTGGTCACCACCATGATGAAGTTGGTGTGATCGAACGCGAGCCCAACACCCAGGATGTCCTCGAAGGTCTTGCCGGTTGAGATCTGGCTGATGATGTAGACCACCAGCACCACGGCTGCGAGCAGACCGACGACGGCTGTACGCACGAACCGGTTGACGACCGGACCACCCCACCTGGAAAGGGCGAGGTCCCGGCGAAACCGGACGACCAGGAAGACGCTCCCGATCAGCTGCAGAGCCCCCGCACCCTGGAGGAGTGGGTCGACGGCGAATATGGACCCGGCGACGAAAAGCAGCCCGGCCGTGAACAACAGCAGCATCTGAATCATCCCCGACCGCGACTCCTTCAGGCCCGGGATGGCTCGGCCAGGCATCAACCACTCGATCAGGGCAAGTGCGGCGAGAATCACGAAGCCCGCCACCATCGCTCCCGGGTGCGCTTCGGAGAGACGGTCAGCCTTTGATGGGTCCACCACATCGACGTCGGCGAGTTGCAGGCCGAGAAGGACGCCGAGGATGGCGCCGATGACGAGGAAGCCGAGGGCGAGGATCATCCCGAACTCGGCCACGTTCCACGACGTGCCCCTCTTCCTTCTCAGCGCCCACACGAACATCCAGGTCATCGCGATGAAGGCCAGAGTCCCGCCGACGGGGCGCTGTGCGCTGGTGGTCGTCAACCCGACCGACCAGAAGGCGATCACGTAGAGGGCGAGGGCAACTATCGAGTATGTCGCCAGACGGTTTGCCGTGCGATCGTCGGGCGTGCCAAACATCCAGATCGCCGCGGCGAATACGCCAAGGGTTATCCAGCCGAGCGTCCCAGCGTGAACATGGGTGAGGAGCGTGTTTCTCGGCACGTCCCACAGATCGGTCCCGTTGAGGATCCCGATGACGACCGTGATCACGAAGATCACCAGGGCTGCCTTCAAGAGTCTCCGGGTTGCCGGTGGTGCTGCTGGGCTCATGCTCCTCCTCGTCTGCCTCGGCGTCAGTATCAGTCCCCGGCCCGCCGGGCGTCACTACGGACGACACCCGAAACCTGGTGAGGTTGTCCTCACTTTCAATCGACGCCCCCGCCGCCGGGTGATCGTCTCTCGCGTTTCTCGAGTTGGTTGGCCCCGTATCCGGGGTTGACTACCGGAGGCTCTGGTGAGACCGGTCGGGCTCACGACGGTGGAGAGTGCGCCGAACCTGGAGTCGTTGGCCCCTAGACCTCTCCGCTCCCCTGGCTTAGCTTCGGACGAGAAAGGAGAACACGATGAGAGCGCTCGTGATCTATGAGTCTATGTTCGGCAACACCCACCTCGTCGCCGACGCGATAGCTGAAGGGCTGGCCGACCGCGGTGCCGACGTGAGGGTGACGGACCCGTCCCAGGTCAACACGAACATGATCGACGGCCTCGACCTGCTCGTGGTGGGTGGGCCGACGCATGCCAGGGGCATGACCCGTCCCAGCACCCGAGAATCTGCCATCGACACCGCAGCCAAGGACCCGGAGTTGGAGATCGACCCGGCCGCCACCGGTCCCGGGGTCCGTGAATGGCTCGATTCGATGGGACTCCTCGACGTCGCCGCAGCGGCCTTCGACACTCGGATCGACGCTCCGCCACTTCTCACCGGCCGTGCCGCCAAAGGCATCGACGGCAAGCTACGACGGCTGGGCTGCAAGAGGGTCGTCGAACCGGAGAGCTTCCTCGTCACCACCAAGAACAAGCTCGTGGATGGCGAACTGGAAAGGGCCAAGGAGTGGGGGTCTGCGCTCGTCGGCCGATTCGTGAGCATCGGCTGACCGAAGGGGACGAGAGCCCAGAGTCGGAGGAGCCACCCGCAGAGTGAGGCGGGAACACCGATGCCACGGCTCGGTGATCGTCGATCGCGTTTCTCGAGGTAGTCGGCCCCGTTTCCGGGGCTAGCTACCCGACGTTGTCGAAGAGACCCATCGGGCTCAGCAGGGTTGGCCGAGCCCGGTCTCGATCTTGGCGCGGCTGGAGCGGAACTGCTCCGTCGGCTCGTAGAGGGAGTGCATCCGATAGACCTCTTCGCCATCCACAACAACAGGATCGGGTACCGGTACGTCGATCGACTCCAGGAGGGGACCACCGATCGGGTCGGTGGCGCGATGGAGATTCGCCCACCGCCCTCCGGAACCACCGGATACGTCAAGGGCATCGGCCATGGCTCGGGCCACTGCGGTGAACCCGGCCGAGGGGAAGTACCTGTCGTACAGATGGTCTATCGGGCACCCATAGGTGAGAACACCCAGATTCCTCACCATCTCCGGCTTCTCGCACTCGAACTCCCCACTCGGCGACTGCCGGGCCGTCCCCGCCAACCCGGCCAAAGCCACGAGGGTGATCACGGTGCCCTGGCTGTGTGCCGCCACCACCAGCGGGCATGTGGAGCTACCTGACTCCCCGGGGTCGGCGCGACGCCGGATCTCTGTGCGAAGCCGTGTCACCACATTTGGCCCGTAGGCCGGGGGCGCCAGGGGGTGAAACCAGCGAGGCCAGAACATGATCACGTCCCAGATGACTGCAAACCCGCGCCTCGCCTCGGACCCACCGGTGATGCCACTGACCATGCGGCTGACCAGGAGACCGGCGGGAAGGATGATGGCAAAGGTCTGCGCCGCGGTCTCGACGTCGCTGAAAGAGAAGTCGATGCCGAGAAATCCGATCCCGGTGGCACGGAGCACGGCAAACCCGAGCGGCACACCGACGAGCACACCAAGACCGACGACGACCTTTTTCGCCCGGATGAAAATCCACACGGCCAGCAGCAGGGCCAGACCGGCCAGAGTCGCTGCCACCACTCCGACGATCTGAGGGAGGTCGGACAGATGGCCGGTTTGCACACAGGCCTCGAACCAGCTCGCCCCCGCCTCGCGTCCGGCGCACCTGCGCCAGACGGCGAGAGCCGAACCTGCCAGACCCACGGCGGGGATCCAGACCCACAGACGGCCGAGACCCCCGGTCATGTCATGGACGGCCTCCCACAGGCTTCGTTTTCGCCTGTCGATGCGGATGAGGATCGACCACAGGACGACGCAAACGACGATGAGCAGCCAGACGAGCACCGCAGCGGCCAGCCAGTGGAGACCCTGGACGACCTGACCGCCCTCGCCCAACAAACCGGAAAGGGAGAAGATCGCCGCTGCCCCCAGGACAACTCCGAAGAAGGTGCCGAGCGTCGCGGCGCTGGCACTGACCCGACCCGCCTTCGCCCAGAGGAGGAGGAGCGCGGCAGAGGCAACGATCAACAGGAACGTCGAAGTGTCGCGGATGTGAGCCCACCGATCCGCGGTCTCGACCGGGCTCGTAGCCAGCACGACCAGGGCCCCGAGGAGGGCCAGGGCGCCGAGATGTGGCTGGATCGCGGTCAGCCGGCGCACCGACACCCCGGCTGGTCGTGGTCCCGGGCCCGACGCCAGCAACACGAACACATTGAGGGCAATCAGCATCAAAACGATGCCCGTGGGCCAGTCGAACAGGGCAAAAGCGTCGATCTGCCAGCCCGTGTCGGTGGCGACCGCCGCGGAGAACGCGAGGACGAGAAAGCCAAACCCGAAATGAATCCGCCTCATCCGGTGCAGGATGGCGTGGGAGCTCCAGACCACGTCGTCGGTGATGTCGATCGGTGACGGGTCCAGCCACGAGTCGTCGCCCGACGGACCGCCGACCGGCGGAAGCAACGAATCCGGGTGCATGCCCCACAGGAGTCGGCGTCGCACCCGACCGCCCATCGAGCTGAAGTGACTTCTCGTCGAAGCCAGGGAGACGACGCCCCACCACAACCAGCCGATCGTCAGGAACAGGACGACCACGAGCAGCTTCCGGTTCTCTTTCAACCACCATGCCCACTCAGGCACGCGGCCATAGGACCACCGCCAGAAGAAGTCGATGGAGGCGGTGACGGCCAGGTTGACGAAGACCCCGGTGAGGACGAGCCCGAACGCCCGGATGAAGCGAACGGTCCATGGGCTGCGGTCCTTCGCCGTCCACCCGGCGAGGTTCGCCATCGAGAACGGCAGCAGCAGCACCCAGAAAGCAGAGAGCACACTGCCAGACGTGAGACCACCCCAATGGAACGCCTCTACATCTTCGCCAACACCGAAATCGCTCGCATTGGGCTTCCTGTACACCTCGACATGGGTGTGCGACTCGGGGCGGACGCCATCCGGCACCGGAAGGGGCACCGGGTCGGTGTAGAGCATGTTGCGCGGCGGTGTTCCCGAGACCCCGTGGACTCGCAGCTCGGGCATCCCCATCGGCGCTCCCTTCTCGACGACGTCGACCCGGTCGTTTGCCCCAGTTCTCAGGCTCGCCCGGCCGGGAGTTTGACACCATTCATAACGGCTCGGTGTCTCTCGAGTGTCTCAGTGGTGGGGTCCCCCAGAAACCTAAGGGCGACTCACGAGCCGGGATGACTCGCCAGGCATCACAGGCAGACAGGCGCCCGCTGGGTCCCCGCAGAGCGCCTGTCCGCCATCCCCTGGCCAGAGTGCCTAGCTGCTCCCAGCTCGACGTCTGGCCGGACCAACCCCTCGACCATCAGGTGTCCGATCAGCCTGGCCCAAAGTGGGGGGCCGGTCGACCGGGCTCGCGACGTTCATGACCTCGTCGGTTCCGTAGAAACGCGGAGAGCGCTCGAGCTGGACCAACCCTGCTATCAGCGTTTGGCTGATCAGCCTTCCGCTCACACCCATCTCCTCAACTCGGTCCCTGAGGGGAACATCTGCCGCTTGTGATGACGTAATCGATGGCGGGGGCGATTGGGATACGGGCAGCAGGCAATCGGTTGAGATTCCCAGGAATCGTTTGAGAACTCGGTGTCATCGGTCGATTCCGTTCGGATAGATGGCGAGCGAATTTGCCGAGCTGCTCCAGGGGGCTAAAGACGGCCGGCCTTGGGCCTGGGAACGTATATACCGGACATATGCCCCACCCGTGACGGGGTATCTGGCGCTGCGCGGGGCGGACGAGCCCGAGGACCTCACATCGGAGACTCTCTATCACGTGGCGCGCGCGATCGGGAAGTTCGAGGGGTCTGAGGAGTCGTTTCGGTCGTGGGTCTTCGTAATCGCCCACCGGCGCCTCATCGACGCCCGAAGAGCCAAGCAACGTCGTGTCGAGCATGCCGAGCTCGACCACGAGCTGACCGCGTCGGGCGGCGATGTCGAGACCGAGGCCCTCGACAACATGGCGCTCGCGGACATGCAGGACCTGCTCGAGCCCCTCACTGAGGAACAGCGTTCTGTGATAACCCTCAGGATGATCGGCGATCTCTCCCTGGAGCGCACCGCCGAGATCATGGGAAAGCCCGTCGGATCCGTGAAAGCCCTCCAACGTCGGGCCCTGGCGACGCTGAAGCGGCACCTCGAGGCAGAGGGGGTATCCCGATGAGGCCTCGCGGCGATTACATGAGTGAAATGCCGGGCAAGCCGATCTCCGACGCAGATGTCGAGGCTCTTCTCACCAGACGGGAGCCTGCCGACACCGAGCTCCTGGGGCTGGCTGCCGCCTTGGCCCGAATCGACCTACAACGTCTCGCCATCAACGTCGACCGGGATGTGGGTGTCTTCTCCCTTCGCGCCGCCACGCTTGCTCGACAGGCCGCGACCTCTTCGGTTGGTTCGGTGTCCTGGTGGGGGCGAGTCAGGCCGAAGCTCGTCACGAGTGCCCTATCTGTGTTCGCCGTGATCGGCATGACGGGCGTCGCCGTCGCCTCCGACGCCGCCGCGCCGGGTGATCCCCTGTACGGGATCGACCGGGCCCTCGAGCGCGTCGGGATAAACGACGGCGGTATCACGGAGCGTCTGGAGGAGGCGGCCACGCTGGCCGATCACGGTCTTGCTTTCGAAGCCTTGAATCACGCAGCCGAGGCCGTCTCCTCCAAGTCGCCTGAGGCCGCCAGCGCCCTCGAGGGAGCTGCCCAGGCCTTGCAGGACGGTCAGGGCCCCAACCTCGACGTGGAGGCGATGCTCACGTGGATGGCATCCACTGACCTCACGGGCAGCGAATTCGGCCGGGCCGTCGCCGAACAGGCAAGGGCCCTTGGCGCCGACCCGCGGGCCGACGAGATCGAGAAGGGTGCACCGGGTCAACAGGGGAACTCTGGAGTCGATCCCGACGAGACCGAAGGTGCCAACCCGGCGAACAAGGGAAATGGTGGAAACGGGAGCCCTTCGAACAACGGCACGAACGGTGACAACGAAAAACCTGGCAACCAGGGCAACTCCGGCAATCCGAGCGGCAACGGCAACGGCCAGGGCAACTCCGGCAATCCGGGTGGTGGCAAGGGCGAAGGGGCCCCGGGAGGTACTCCCCCTGGGCGCGCCGACAAATGAATATCACTGGGAGCAGATGATGTCCTCATTCAACGCAAGGCTTCGCCTGACCGGCGAGTCACGGATAATCCTGGGAGTGCTGGTCGACGTTGCCGACGGGACCATCACCGTGACCTCAGCGCAGCGTGAGATCGCCACCTGGAGCCTCGACGAGGTCGAGGTTCGTCATCTCGTGGACGGATTCCACATCATTCGCGGCGATGAGGAAGTCGTGTTGGGACTCACCGAGCCGACCGGGTTCGCCTCCGCGGTCGGAGCAGAGAGGGCTGCCCGAGCGACGTCACCGGAAATCCCCTTGATCGAGGGTGAGCCCGGTGGCCGCCAGGACATGCCTGCGGTGGGAGGCCCACGGCTGGGCATCCGAAATCGACTGGCCCAAGTCTCGTAGACCAGAGTCGAGGTCGGCGGCCGTGGAAATCTGCTCGAGTTGACCTTCAGCCGGTATCCCCCGACCGACTTCCAACGATTACATTGACAGACCGTGGGTTGGGCCGGCGGCATGAAGATGGAGCGAGAGTGTCCTCATTCAACGCACGACTCCGGTTGCCCGGTCAGTCACGAATCCCCCTCGGCGTAGAGGTAGACGTCACCGACGAACGCATCACACTCACCTCTGGTGACCGTGAAGTCGCCAAGTGGAGCCTCGAGAAGATCGACGTCAGCCATCTGTCGGACGGCTTTCACATCAAGGTAGACGG
>JBAVPF010000491.1:0-2965 GCA_049692815.1 Acidimicrobiia bacterium | reverse complement strand
CCTCGGGAGCTCTCCCGCTCCTATCTGGCCCGGGCGATGATCCACGACCTGAACGTCTTCATGGGTCTCGCCCTCACCGGTGCCCTCTTCGGCGAGTTGTTTGGAGTGGTGGGATGGTGGGCCCTGCCCATCGCGTTGCTCCCCTACTCGTTTGCTCATTCGGCGTTCAAGAGGTTCCAGGCGACCAAAACAACCTACCGCCAGACCATCAGGGCCCTGGCCAGGATTCCCGAGGTGTCCGGGCTGGGGATCGACGGGCACGCCGACCGGACCACGGATTTGGCGACATCCATCGCCAAGGAGATGGGTCTGGGCCCGTCACAGGTCGACGATGTCGAGTACGCCGGGCTCATGCACGACATCGGCAGGGTGTCCCTGAGCGAGCCTCAGATCCTCAAGCTCGGCTACACCGACGACGACATCGCCCGATGGAGTGCCGAGATAATCGCCGAGTCCCCCTATCTGGAGAGGGTGGCAGACCAGGTTCGATATCAGTACGAGTCGTACCGTAAGCCGGGATCGGGCTCCGACCCCGACGTGTCGATCGTCTCCCGCATCATCCGTGTCGCCGCCGCCTACGACTGGAAGGTCCACAAGTACGGCATGTCGCCGCTCTCGGCTCTCGAAGAGCTCCATGCCGGAGCGGTCTACGAGTATGACCCCGAGGTCGTCGCGTCGCTGCGCAGGCTCCTGGAGACCCGAGGAGTCCTCCGCCCCACCCGTCTCTGATCAGGGTCGTGACGCCGAGCCCGGCTCGGCACTCGCACCCCTCCTGAAGTAGCGGCGTGGCCTCCGCAGCTCGTGTTCGAGGAAGACGCCGAGGCCCAACGCCAGCAGGATGTCACCGATCGAGATGACCTCTCCGATTCCCAGCAGCCGTAGCGGGATGACGTCCGAGAAGAAGGTGAGCTTCGAGCTCTCGTCGAGGAGTATGTGCTTGAAGGAGCCGGTGAGGTCCGGCGCGGTCAGAGTGAACCCGCTCGCCACCTCGGCGGCACCCGCCAGAACCGGCATCCCCCCGTTCAGAGAGATCACCAGGAAGTTCATCAGCACACCCAGCCCGGCGATCCACATCCCCGGCTTGGTCCGGTTCAACAGGACGAGGATCATGAGGAGACCGAAGGAGACGAGGACCATGGTCACCCCCAGCCATTCCCATTCCTGGTCCTCGGGAAGGAGCCTCGTCCCGACTTGCAGCGCCAAGGCGAGGAAAAGGAGCCACCATGAGCGCAACTCGATCTCGCCGAGATTGACGAGCCGACCGCCTCGCAGGACTGCGATGGCCAGAGCGACGAATAGGACTAGTGCCAGCCATAGCATGAGCTGCGGACGCTAGCGGCCTGACGGTAGATTCCAGATCTGGCCGACCGGAAGAAGGCAAGTGTCTGTCAAATACGAGGTTGTCGGGCGCCGAGCGACGATCACTATCGACGATCCGGAGCGACGCAACCCGATGTCGGTGGAGACGATGTCCGCTCTCCTGGAGAAGACCAGGGACGCCATGAGCGACCCGGCGGTCGGAGTCGTCGTCTACACGGGAGCCGGCGACCGTGCCTTCTCCGCCGGCGGCGACCTGTCCGGGTCCTTCGTGGACGACGCGATCGGGCTTCATCGTGGACGTGGGGACATAGCCGTGCTGTTCCGCGAGATGATGGGCGGTGGAAAGCCGACGATCGCCAGGGTGAACGGGCATGCCATCGCTGGTGGCTTCGGGTTGGCCGTCGCCTGCGACATCACGATCTGTGTCGACGACGCCAGACTGGGAACGACCGAGGTGAAAGTGGGTCTCTGGCCGATGATGATCTCTGCCGTCCTGGCCCGGGCGATGCCGAGGAAGGCGGTCCTGGAGATGATGCTCACGGGCCGTCTCCTGTCGGCGGAAGAGGCACACCGTCTCGGGGCGGTGAGCCGGGTGGTGGCCCGCGAGCAGCTGGACGAGGTGGTCGATGAGGTGGTGGACGCCGTCCTTGCACTCAGCCCGGCCACCCTGATGATGGGAAAGGACTCCTTCTACGGGATGGTGGACCTAGGTCTGGACACGGCCCTCGACCGGCTCCAGGGCGGGTTGACGGAGGTGGCCATGACCGATGACGCCCGTGAGGGCGTCACCGCCTTCATCGAGAAACGCGATCCGGACTGGTCCGGGCGCTGAGCAACGATGTTGTCGGTCCGTCTTCCGTCCTCTGCCTTCGACGGGACCCGTCTAACGCGCCGGGTCTCTTAACCTTCGCTGGCCATGCGTTACAGGGTGCAAGTGGTGGGGTGGACCCTCATCTGGAGTGGTCTGTTGGTATTCGGCTACCTGGGCTGGCTGCTCTTCGGCACCGACGTCATCAATTCTGGTGTGCAGACGGCCGCTTCGGAAAAGCTCATCGGAAGACTCGCCGCCTCCGACCCGACGGCGGACTCCATCGACTCCGACGCCTACCTGGGAACCGCCGAACGTCCTGCCGGGCTGCCGGACACGGTCTCCTTCTACGAAGAGGGCCAGCCGGCATCGGGTGAGTCGTTCGGCTTTCTGTCCATCCCGGAGATCGGTCTCGAAGACGTGGTGATGTACGAGGGCGTCGACACCGCGACTCTGAAGAACGGCCCGGGTCACATGCCCTCTACACCCCTCCCCGGCCAGCCGGGCAATGCCGTCCTCTCCGGGCATCGCACCACTTATGGCCGGCCGTTCTTCGACCTCGACCAGCTCGAGCCCGGTGACCAGATCACCGTGGAGACTTCGATCGGCGTGCACACCTACCAGGTGACACAGGTGCTGGTGGTCCTACCCACCGATGTCTGGGTCACCGACCCGAGGCCGGGCGGTTGGCTGACCCTGACCACCTGCAATCCCAAGTTCTCGGCGCGGGAGCGGCTGATCGTGTTCGCCGCCATGGTCTCGGGCCCGAACTACGACTACATCCGTCTCCACGAGGCCAAGTTCAACCAAACCTGACTGTTCGAAACCTCCGGTTGT
>JBAVPF010000490.1:0-2867 GCA_049692815.1 Acidimicrobiia bacterium | reverse complement strand
CCCCAGTACATAGTGCAGATAGTCCTTTTGATGGTGGGCTACGGGCTGCTGATGACGGCCAAGGGCGTGTTGGCCGGGAGACGGAGGTTCGCCGGCGTCGGCTGGGTCCTCATCCTCGAGACGGTGGTGCGTCTCGCAGCCGGGGTCCTCGCCGTGGTCCTCGTGGCCAATGCGGTATCACTGGGGTGGGCGATGGTTGTCGGTGGCTTCTCGGTCCTGGTCCTTCGCTGGTGGAGATACGACGACGGCGATCCAGCCCGTGCCCGGACGCCGGCAGGCAAGTTCCTTGCCGGTTACGCAGGCGGGACGTCGTCCTCCCAGCTGCTCCTGGCCGGCGCTCCCCTCGGAGTCGCAGCCCTGGGCGGCTCAGACGCCCTGATCTCGATCATCTTCTTCACGTTCACCATCTACCGGGCACCGCTCACGCTCATCTTCGCCCTGCAGGGGCGGATCCTTCCCTTCCTCGTCGGCCTGGCCGGCGCGGAGCGAAAGTCCGAGCTGGCAAGGATCGCCAAATGGGTCTTCCGCGGCGGTCTGGTACTCACCGTCGCCGGGGCCGCGGTGGGATGGCTCATCGGCCCGGATGTGATGAGGCTTTTGTTGGGGCCGGAAGCTGCGCCGACGCAGCTGGTAGCCATGTTGGCTGCGGGGGGCGTCATGGCGGCGGCCGCGGCGCAAGTGACGAGTCAGGTGCTCGTGGCCGAGGGACGCACAACCCGGCTCGCATGGGCATGGCTCGTCGGCCTGGTCACAGCAGTGGTCGTGAGCCTGCTGGTCACGGGTGGACCGGACACTCGCGTCTCGATCGGGTTCGGGGCCGGTGAATTGGTGGCTCTGTGCCTCATGGCCCTTTTGGCGACGAGGGTGCGCCAAGAGGGCTGATCTCGGCGACCTTCAATCGAGGCTGCGCGCCGGCCATGCACTGTGGGCGGCGGCGATATCGGGCGTGAACCGCCACCTCAACTCGGGTGGGACCACCGGAATGCGTTCCACGACGGCGAGTCTCCCGTCGACGATTGATACCAGGCCTACCCGCAGGAGTTGGGGGAGGTGTCTGGGTAGCCGCACCTCCTCTCCCTTCCCGGCGGCGCTGGCCAGGCGGAGGAGCTCGGCGACTGCACCGGGGCCCAGGGCGGCCACCCAGAACTTCCGCACATAGGGGTCTGAAGGCTCGAAGCCGTCGTCACGAGGCGTGACGCCCACGCGGATGGTGGGACGCACTCTGGCCGTCGGTCGGAGCAGAGCACCCACATTTCCCACGGCGCGTTTGATCGGAGGACGATTCTGGCCACTTGCGGGTGCTCCTGCTCTCATATGAGGAACAACTACAAGTAACGTAAACCATCGTCAACCCTCGTCGACGAGGACGCGAAAAGTTCGACTGGCCGGGATCAGGGTGGAGGCGGAGGCGCAACCCCGATGCGGGCTACCACCGTGGCGCTGGCGCTGATCTCTGTCCCGGCGGGCGGGTTGGTCTCGACGATCAAGCCGATCTTGCCGGGGTCCTCGACCTCCACCGTCTCGTTGACGATGGTCAGCTTCACCCCGGTGTCCAGCTCGAACTGCTTCGATGCGTCCACGGCTTGTTCGAGAGTCATACCGACGAAGTTGGGCAGCGGCGCAAGCGGAGTCTGGCCGTTCGACACCCAGATCGTGATCACGGTGCCCTGAGCAACGGTCGAACCCGGCTCGACGGACTGATTCACGACGATCCCCGCCGGCTCCAGCGATGCGACTTCCACGACCGTGTTGTTCAACTTGGCGTCGCCGAGCTTGTTGATCGCCTCTCTCTGGTCGAGGCCGACCACGATCGGCACCTGAGTCGGTGGCGGGATGAGGTACTTGCGGATGTTGGCCGGCTCCTCGGGGAACGGCGCCTCGGGTATCCCCTCCATGACGGCGCTCATGAACTCGGCCCAGATCGGTGCGGGCACGGTGCCTCCGAACACCCTCGAGTACTTCTGACCGTGGATCTCGACGTTCCTGAGCGGGATCTGCTCGGCTTCATAGCCAACCCACACAGCGGTGGAGTACTCCGGCGTGAATCCCACGAACCAGGCGTCGAGGTAGCTCTGGTGGGTACCGGTCTTGCCACCCTGGGGGCGGCCGATGTTGGCTCGGGGAGCCGTGCCAGAGCTCGTCGGTACCTTCACCAGTGCCCGGCGCGCGGCGGCGAAGATCCCTGCGTCGGCCACCTGGACCAACTCCGGCTCCTTCTCATATATGACGTTGCCCTCGTGATCGACGATCTTGGCGACGATGTAATCATCGGCATGGAGGCCATTGGTGGCGAAATTGGAGTAGGCGGAAGCCATCTCGAGCGGTGATACGGCCGACGATCCGAGGATGATGGAGAGCACCGGGTCGAGCGAAGAGTCGGTGATGCCCATGCGTCTGGCCATGTCGACGATGTTCTCAGGCCCTGTATCGCGGGAGATCTGGGCGTAGACCGTGTTCACCGAGCGGTACGTCGCCTGTTCGACACTGATGACACCGGTTGAAGCCCCGTTGGCGTTGGAGACCCTCCACACGTTGCTGCCGTTTGGTGAGCAGACGTACGGACATTGGACATCCAGCGGGCTGCGGCCGTCGTAGCGGCTCCCCATGGTTATGCCCTGCTCCAGAGCTGCGGCAAGGCCGATCGCCTTGAAGGCCGAGCCGGGGTTTCGCCTGCCTTGAATGGCCAGGTCGAATTGGCTGAACTCGAAGTCGAGCCCTGAGGCCATCACCTTCACCGCGCCGGTGTGGTTGTCCACCATGGCGATGGCACCGGTGGGTTGGCAGGAGTGGGTCTCCGCGTAGGTCGCGTAGTAGTCCTCCCTCTCGGCGAAGTCGGGGAAGATCGCCTTGCATGCCTGGAGGTTCTC
>JBAVPF010000489.1:0-1561 GCA_049692815.1 Acidimicrobiia bacterium | reverse complement strand
CTGCTGGCAGGGTGCATCCAGGACGAGTGGTTCCGGCCGGTGAACCGGGCGGCAGTGACCCTCCTCGAGATGGCCGGGTACACGGTGACGGTGCCGGAGGGGCAGACCTGCTGTGGAGCTCTCGCCGCCCACGATGGGAAGGCCGATGCGGCAGAGGGGTTCGAGGCGAGGAACGTGGACGCCCTTGGTGGCTTCGATCTCGTCGTTGCCACCGCGGCGGGTTGCTCTGCACATCTCGCCGGGTACGAGTGGCCGGTGTATTCGCCAGAGACCCTCGATGTGACCGTTGCGGTGGCCCGCGCCATCGAGGAGGGCGCACTTCCCACGGTCGACCGGTTCCGGGGTCAGATCGCCATCCAGGACCCGTGTCACCTCCGCCACGCCCAGAGAGTCGTCGTCGAGCCGCGTCAAGTCCTCGCCGCAGCGGGATACGAGGTCGTCGAGACCGATCCTGCCGGCCTGTGTTGTGGCGCTGCGGGCATGTACACGGTGCTTCAGCCGGAGGCTTCTGCGAAGCTCGGCGCCCAGAAGGCGGGACAGGTGCAGGCAACAGGCCTGGAGAAGGTCGCCTCCGCCAACCCGGGTTGCGAGATGCAGTTGCGCAGCCATCTCCCCTCGGGTTTCGACATCAGGCATCCCATCGAGTGGTACCTCGACTCTCTGGCTGCAGAGGGCCGGGTCTGAGGGTTAGGGTCTCGGCTCGTGACCGACACCACCACGCAGCAGCAGCGATGGAGTCTCCTGCGGCGCTATGCCATCCTCGCCTATGGCGCCATCGGGACCATGGCCGACGTCGGTCTGATGGTCCTCGGCAGCCTCCTGGTCGGGCTGGCTCTGGCCGTCCTGATCGGCGGGTTCGGGCTCGCCGACGTCACCGTGTCCGACCTATCGACGGGTGAGATGCTCATCTCCGCGATCGTGCTCGCGGTCGTGGGCCTCTTCTGCCTCGGTGTGGCCTCGGAGGGCCCTCTGGGGCGGGGGAGACGTCTCGTCGGCTTCAAGGTCTGGGAGGTGGGGATAGGGAGAACGCTCGCCGTGTTCGGCGCCGGCTTCGTCGCCATCCTCCTCTACGGGTTCATCGGGAGGCTGCTCACCGAAGTCCCCGACCCGATCTGGAAGGGGGCCGAGGGCTTTCGCGCCGTCGGCATAAGCGGCATGACCGTCATGCCGCTGCTTGGAGTGCCGCTCTCACTCCTGGTCCGCTCGGCGCCGGACAGGTACGCCTGGGTGCGCCAGGCCGACATCCCCGTCATGTTCGTGGTCTGGGCGGTGGCCACCATGATCATCCTCGTCTGACCCGCCCACTGCGGGCCCGGCCGAAGCGGACCGGGACGGTCAGGAGACGGGTTTGGCGTAGACCAGGATGCCGTGCGGGTCTGCCCCGGTCCGGGTGAGCGCCTCGTTGGTCCAGCCGAGGTCGGGGAGCTTCACGTAGAGCCCGGTCGCCCCCAGCTCGGCCGTCATGTCGAGAAGACCGTCGAGGAGCAGCAAGACCTCCTCCGGCGTCGTGGCCATCCACAGCGTGTGCAGCCCGTCGGGTGGCATGTGCCTGACCCTGACC
>JBAVPF010000488.1:0-5374 GCA_049692815.1 Acidimicrobiia bacterium | reverse complement strand
CCTTGCGGGTCATGTCGTGGTAGCGCCCGTAGATGAGGAGGTTGTCGGCGACGGTCAGCTCCAGGTCGAGATTGTCCTCCTGGGGCACGACGCCGATGCGTTGTCTGATGCTTCGCCCCTCCGTGGTGGGGTCCAGCCCGAACACGGTCAGCTTGCCCTCGGTGATGGGGCTGACGGTCGTGATCATCTTCATGGTGGACGTCTTGCCGGCGCCGTTGGGCCCGAGGAAGCCGAACGCCTCGCCCTCGTATATGTCGAAGTCGATGGCATCGACGGCGGTGAAGTCCTCGAAGCGTTTGGTGAGCCCGCGAGCCTGGACGAGCGAATCGGTCATCAGGCGGGTGACAGTAGCCCCGGCCCGGGACAAGTCTCCGGTTGTTTTCGGCCGGCTAGAAGTCGAAGCGGGGCCTCCCCGGGCCGACCCGGTCGGCTGCGAGGGCCGACCCGGTCTGGAACTCCGTCAGCAGCGCGACGAGATCGTCGGTGGCTGCCGCGACGGTCTCCGACGCTCCCTCGTGCTGTCCCTCGATGGTCATCAGGGCCTCGACGGTTCCCGGGCCGGCTGCGCTCCCGACGCTCTGTCGCCAGCACCATCGGCGGGCGCTGACCACGCCCGAGTCGTCGACGAAGATCACCTCGCCCGGCTCCGGGGCCGTCTCGACGTCCGATCCGAGATCGGTGAAGCTCTCGTCGCCCCCGGCGAAGCGAACCGTGGTCACCCCGGTCACCCGGGTCTGGTCGAACACGGCGACGGGGACCCGGTGCCTGATGCTGACCAGATTCGCCATGTCCACCAGCAGGCTGATCGAGGGGATATCGCCCTGTTTGGTCAGACGTCTCAGGAGTGACTCCGCGGCGTTGCGATACTGGGTGGGCTTGACGCCGAATCCGGTGAAGACCCGTCGCCATGCGGCGAGCGAGGGGATCTCGGAGAGCGGGGTGTCGCCGATCTCGTCCAAGACCCGCCTCTGCTCTGTGACGTAGCGGGCCGACAGCTCGTCGGGTGACGGTCCGTTGGCCAGACCGGTGGCATGGATGACCCCGCCGCGGGTCGACCCGAATCGATCTAGCAGGTCGGCCTCATAGACGAAGGCTCCCACGATCAGTAGACGTCCACCTTGACCACGTCGGCGGACCGTTTACGCCCACCGCGTCGGCCCGGGCGGGCATCTTCGGTGGGATAGCCGAGTGCGATCCCGTAGCGGGCCACCCGCCCTCGAGGGATCCCGAGGAGTGCGGCCACGTCCTTGTCCCTCTGGAATGTGACGGGACACGAGGCCACTCCGACCGCGTTCGCGGCGAGCATCATGTTCTGGGCGGCGCGTCCGATGTCGAACATGTTCCCTCCCGGCTCTTTGACCAGGACGATCGTGGCCGCCGAATCGCGGACCGGCTGGGTGTAGTCACCATGTTCGGCCAGCTCCTGTATCCGATCGGGGTCGGTCACCGCCACAAACGACCAGTCCTGGCGGTTCTTGGAGCTGCCGGTCCAGCGGCCCGCTTCGAGGATGGCTCCCAGATCGTCGTTGCTCAACGACTCGTCCCGGTAGCTGCGGATGGCCCGAAGGGCGAGGATGGATTGGTACACGTCTGACATGACGCCGATCCTATGACGGCCGGCGGCGTCACTACTCATGCCGGTCAGTTGCTGGGATAGAGGATCATCTGGGTGGCCCGGAACAGGGCGATGATGCGGCCGGTCTCCTCGTTGCTCACCTCCACATCCCAGACCTGGGTGGCCTTCCCGGCGTGGATCATCCTGGCCTCGGCGAGCATCGACCCCTCGAGGAGGGTGCCGGTGAAGTTGGTCTTCAGCTCGATCGTCGTGAAGCCGGACCCGCCACTGGGGAGGTTCCCGACGCACCCGTATCCCGCCGCGGTGTCGGCGAGGGTGACGACTGCCCCTGCGTGGAGATAGCCGTTGGGGGCCAGGTGGAACGGCCTGACCTCGCATCGCATGCTCGCCGTCCCCTCCCCGATGTCGATCAGCTCGAGACCCATGTGACCGGGGAGGGTGACGGCACTCGCCTGGCGCAGCATGTCGGCGATCACGTCGCGGTCGGTCTCGTCGTAGTCCACGGCGGCGACGTTACCGAGGTGCTTTTCCCCTCCGGTCGGCGCCCGGGATATCTTGGGCCACTCAACGCACATCGGAGTCTTCTCAATGCCAACGCCCACCCCTCACATCTCAGCCTCCGCCGGAGACTTCGCTCCTTCGGTCCTGCTGCCCGGAGACCCGTTGCGGGCCAAGCACATAGCCGAGAACTTCCTCGACGATGTCCGTCAGGTCAACGACGTGCGCAACATGCTCGGGTTCACGGGCACCTATCAGGGCATCCCCGTGTCGGTGATGGGCACGGGCATGGGCATCCCCTCGGCGTCGATCTACGCCACCGAGCTGGTCAACGAGTACGGGGTGGAACGTCTGATCAGGGTGGGGTCGTGCGGTGCGGTCACCGAGAAGGTCGAAGTGCGTGACGTGATCCTCGCCATCGGGGCCTGTACCGACTCGTTGGTGAACCGGAGCCGGTACGGAGGGCTGGATTTCGCCGCCACCGCCGACTTCTGGCTCCTCAAGGCCGCCGCCGAGGCGGCGGAGGCACAGGGCATAGGGGTGAAGGTAGGCAATGTGCACTCCGCCGATCTCTTCTACAACCCGGACCCGGCCGCGTTCGACCGCATGGAGGCCATGGGAGTGCTCGCCGTCGAGATGGAGGCGGCCGGCCTCTATGGGGTCGCTGCCGAGCTCGGAGCGCGAGCGTTGACCATCTGCACCGTCTCCGACCACGTGAGGACGGGGGAGGCGACCAGCTCCGAAGAGCGGGAGAAGACGTTCGGCGACATGGTCCACATCGCCTTGGAGACGGTCCGGCGCGACGTCTCCTGATCGAAGCATGCACTCCGATGACGGCAGCGGCTGATCGGAGTCTGATCGTCCGTAATAAGTATTTCGACGGTTGCTCATTACGCTAAGGTCTCCGGCCCATGACCGTGGACCGATCTGCCGCAAAGCGAGGTGTGCTCGACGCACTTCCCCTCTTCGTGCCCGCGATCCCTTTCGCCCTGGTCATCGGGTTGGCGATCGGAGAAGCCGGCATCGGCCCGTTCGTCGGCTGGTCCGGTTCATGGCTGATCTTCGGTGGTGCCGCACAACTCACCCTGGTGTCGCTGCTCGGCTCGGGCGCCGCCGTGGCCGCTGCCGTGACGGCGGCTCTCGTGGTCAACGCCAGGCATCTGATGTACTCGGCGGGCCTCGCCCCAACCTTCCAGCGTCAGCCGGCGTGGTTCCGCTGGCTGGGCCCCTACGTCCTCATCGACCAGCTGTTCGCCCTGTGCTCGGTCCAGCAGGAACAGGACGAGGATTGGTTCAGGACCTACTACCTCTCGGCGGGCTTCACCCTCTGGATCCTGTGGCAGCTGACAACGGCGCTGGGTCTTGCCATCGGGCCGGTGGTGCCGGTGGAGTGGAATCTGGAATTCGCCGTCCCCGTCCTCTTCCTCGGCCTGATCGTCATGGGGATCGACAAGTCGTCCAAGGTCGTGGCCACCCTGGTGGGGGCGGGGGTGACCTATCTGGCCGCGGGACTGCCCAATCGGTCCAGCCTTCTGGTCGGGGCTGTTGTCGGGATCGCCGCAGGGACCATCATCGAGAGGGCTCGTCGATGAGCGCGTTCATCGCCACAGTCGTCGTCGGGATAGGCACCTATCTCAGCCGCGCCGTCTTCATCCTCGCCCTGGCGAAGCGCCGGATACCGGATGGAGCCCTGCTGGCGCTCCAGTTCGTGGCCCCTGCCGTCCTCGGCTCGCTCGTCATCGCCCTGCTCATCGATGAGACCGGATCGGTAGCTCTGGGCCTCCCGGAGGCGGTCGCCCTGGTGGTCGGGGGCGGAGTGGCCTTCAAGACGAGAAACCACATCTACACCCTGCTCGCCGGGATGGCGGTGTTCTGGTTGGTGGGCGCACTGGTCTGAGCGTCACAAGACCCCTGATCCGGCCGACACGGCCCACCCGCTCTGGTTTAGGTTCGCCGTGCCGCGTTCCTCAGAGAAGATGCGCGGCGGGAGGAGAAAATGACTGAGACACAAGAGAGGGCACCGGCGCCGCCTTCGGGCGGGCCAGGTCTCGACTCGTTCTTCAAGCTGACGGAGAGGGGGACTTCGGTCGGCGTTGAGATCCGGGCGGGTGTGACGACGTTCCTGGTGATGGCCTACATCATCTTCGTGAACCCGTCCATCCTCGGCAATGCAGGTCTCGACCGGGCTGCGGTTGGTGCCGGGACGGCCCTGGTGGCCGGTCTGCTCACGATCACCATGGGAGTCGTGGCGAACGTCCCGCTGGCGATGGCAGCCGGCCTGGGGATAAACGCCGCCGTCGCCTTCGGGCTGGTCCTGGGTGACGGTCTGACACCGGCGGGTGCGATGGGGGTGATCGTCCTCGAGGGCGTCATCGTGGCCGCACTCGTGCTGGTGGGCATGCGGGAAGCGATCATGAATGCGGTGCCGATGAGCCTGAAGAGGGCGATCGGGGTCGGGATCGGGCTGTTCATCCTCTTCATCGGCTTCGTCGACGGAGGGCTGATCGGACCGGGCACACCGGTCGTGGAGTTCATCTTCCCCAACACGGCCGGTGCCTGGGTGACATTGATCGGTTTGTTGATCACGGTGATCCTCTATGCGAAAAAGGTCCCGGGGGCGTTGATCATCAGCATCTTCGCCACGACGGTGGTTGCCCTGCTCTGGGGTGTGGCCGAGATCCCGGAAACCCTGACCGCGAGCCCGTCGTTCGACACCCTTGGTGAATTCGACCTGGGCAACGTGTTCACCCAACTCGGGTTCGTCAGCGCGGCGTTGACGATCTTCAGCTTCATGCTGACCGACTTCTTCGACACCATGGGTACGGCCACGGCCATCGCCGAGCAGGCCGACCTGATCGACGAAGAGGGCAACGTGGAGAACATCGGCAAGCTGCTGTTCGTCGACTCGATCGGTGCGGCGATCGGCGGGGCCGCCGGGGTGAGCTCCAACACCAGCTACATCGAGAGCGCCTCCGGGGTGGCCGAAGGCGGGCGCACCGGGCTCACCTCCGTGGTGACCGGTGTCCTGTTCCTGTTCGCCGTGTTCCTCTCGCCATTGGCGAGCATCGTCCCGACCCAGGCGACGGCACCTGTCCTGATCCTGGTGGGGTTCCTGATGGCAGGGCTGATCAAGGGGATCGACTTCGAGGATCTCGAAGAGGGCTTCCCTGCCCTCTTGGCGATCGTCCTGATGCCCCTGACCTTCAGCATCACCGTCGGCATTGGAGCCGGGTTCGTGATGTACACCTTGATCAAGGTGGTCAAGGGTAAGTCGAGTGAGATCCACCCCTTGATGTGGAT
>JBAVPF010000487.1:0-8930 GCA_049692815.1 Acidimicrobiia bacterium | reverse complement strand
GTCGCCCGATGGATGAAGGTCGGCGCGTCTGAGAAGTTGACACCCGGATAGACATAAGTGGGCAGCTCAGTACATCTCCAGACCGGCCAATCTGCCCAGATCGAGCAACGCCGATCCGACCCCGCCCGCTGCGCCGTGGACGAGGACGCGCTCTTTGCTCTCGATCTCCGCACCTCGGTGCAACATCGCGCAGGCCGTTGTGTAGTTGGCCACGACACAGACCGCCGCGACGGGATCCACGCCATCCGGCACGGGCACTGCGTCCTCGGCGGGAAGACACACCGACTCTGCATAGCCGCCCTCGGCGGTGAGCAGCGCTGCAACCGTCTGTCCCATCTCCACGGTGGTCACCCCATCGCCGATGGCGTCGACGACACCGACGACGTCCACCCCGGGTGTGAATGGCGGCTTTGGGAAGCCCGGGAAACCCGCAGCACGGAGCATGGCGTCGTGGGCCGACACCCCCGCCGCCAGTGTTCTCACACGGATCTGGCCTGCATATGGGGCTGGAGGAAGCTCCTCCACGACTTCGAGTACATCGGGCCCGCCATGTCGTGTGATGACGACCCGGCGCGACGCTTCGCCCGTCATACTCTCGTCTTGTCCTCGACATCCAGCGTGACGTGCATCCCCGGCGTGTCGAGGACGCCGACGATGGTGTGCGAGGTATCGAAACCCTTGATGATCAGCCAGAGGGCCAGAGCCATCTCCTGGATGGCGATCGGAGCGGCGAAGATCCCTTCAGCGACTCCGGACAGCTCGGTGCCATACGCCTGGATCAGGCCGGGAACCACCACGAGGGCTCCGCCGAGTAGACCCCAGATCGACAACCAGGTCGGAACGAGCCTGGCTTGGTAGAGCAGACTGTTGAGGATGACGGCCGTGAGTCCGAACACGACCAGTGAGCCGAGTAGATAGGTCCAATCGCGTACGGCGAGGAGCGTGTCACCCACCGGCTGGACACCCGCCGTTGAGCCTGATCCGTAGTCCTGGCTCAATGACAGGACGAAGAACCCGGTCACCGACGCGGCGAGGAGCAATACACCCTCCAGGGTTCGGGCGCCGACATACCCAAGCGCTAGACCTTCGTTCTGGCGTTTCAGCACCGGATAGAACATCACCGCGATGGCGATGACCGACATCGCCAAGAGCAGCTCGATCAGGGCGCCCGAGACGATCTGACCTTGATGGGTCGCCGTCTCGACCAGGTAGCCCGGCTCACTCAAAGGCAGTAGAAGTGAGCCGCCAACGATCGCCGCGGCCGAGGCGACGATAAACAGCACGCCGATGATGCGGGCGGTAGTCCTGTCAGAAGTCATGGGATTCTCCTTCCTAGACCCGCTCTCCTGCTTACAACGACGAAGACTGGAGCGTCTAGAGGAGAAAGGCTCTCGGTGACGACACGCCGGAAGCAGGAAAGAGCAAGCAAAAGGCCTTCCGGCTCTATCGCTCCGGGCCGTTTCCCGAGACAACTGGAGGAGAAAGGAGTGAGCGATGGATTGGACGGATCCCGGAATCGAAATGGCCAAGAAGCATCTCAAGGTGGTGCGTGACTTCTTGTATCACCTGATGGTGTTCGTGTTCGTCAACGGCCTGCTCGTGATCCTCGACGTGCGTGCCGGCGTGGGGGATGGGGCGGTGCTCGGTCTCGACTGGGCCTACTGGGTGATTCTCTTCTGGGGTATCGGCCTCATCGGACATGCGATCTATGCGTTCTTCGGGGAGCACCGCCTCGAAGCACGCTATGAGCGTGAGCAGAGACGGGAGCTCATCAGCCGCTGACCGGCCAAGCGTCAGGTGTCAACCGCCACAGGCGGGACACCAATTGCAGTGATGCGAAGTCTCTGTGACCGGACAGGACCCCTGTTCAACAGGGGTCCTGTGCTGTTACGGAATGGTCGGCGTCGAAACGCCGTTCTGCCCGCTCAGCCCTCTTGTGGGCGGGCCATCACTGCCGCGGCGATGTCAGCTGCATCGATCCCGGGAGCGTCGACCCCCGATAGCTGCTCCTTGACTATGCGGAGCACTGCGTCGTCGTCGTGCTCCGCCCCCACGAGAGCATCCTGGAGGGCTTGACGGGCGTCGGCCGGCTCGAAGAAGAAGTCCCCTGAGAGGACGATCCCCTCGATCACACCGTCACGCACCGCCGAAGTCGCTCTCACCAGCCCTCCCGGCGCCTTGTGCACGCCTTCGACGACGTTGATCCCCTCGGCGATCTTCACCGAGTCACCCGACGGGGGAAGGCCATCGAGGTGGAGCCAGTCGTCGGATGCGATGCGCTCCTCCTGCTCATCGATGGCATCGAGCTCGTCGGGGCGCGGCTCGTCGTAGACCACGTCGTCCTCGAGTGTCTCGGCAAAGCACTCCACGAGGATGCGTTCCGCCTCGGAGCGCTCCGGGGCGTTCTCGCCCAACTCGCGATTGATGGTGGTCAGGTACTCACGCATGGTCGAGTAGAGCTTGTCCCGGAACTTCTCCGACGGAACCCGCAATACCCGGCTCATCAGCTCGTAGTTGAAGTCGAACATGAGGCTTCCCGCCACCACCATGGCCTCTCCGATCGTTGCCGCGCCGGTGCCTCCGATCTTGCGACCCTCGACCTGGATGTCGTTGACCGGTCGATGGACAGCCGGGATTCCCATCCTGTTGAGAGCCAGGACCGGTCCCGCCAGGAACTTGGTGTAGACATCGGCCAGGGTCGGCGGCACCCGGCCGTGGTGGAAGATCGGGTGCCAGAAGGTCTGCCCCTCGTCCAGATAGACGGCGCCACCACCGACCTCCCTCCGGTACACGGGGATTCCGGCGTCCAGGCAGTAGTCCAGGTCCACCTCCGTCTTGGCGTCTTGGTGGTGGCCGATGCTCACAAACGGGTCGATGGGGCGAGTGAGGGTGATCGTGTCGGGCGTTTCGGCGCTCATGGCGTAGGCAACGCCGTGGAAGATGGCCAACGAGCGCAGCGAACCGACTTGGCCGAAGTCCAGAATTCGGATGGTCATGGGTATCTCCTCAGGTGCTTGTTGTCCTCAGTCCTCGCAGCGGAAACAGCTGATTCCAAGTTCGTCGATCCGCTCTCTGTAGGGCTCCAGGGCGGTCTCCCCGCCGATCAGGGGCCGGTGTGGCGACTCGGTGTCGTCGGGGCGAATCAATGTGATCCATCCCGCTTCGTAGGGGTCGCGATTGGCAACCAGGATGTCGTGGCTGAATGCGGCCTCGTTCGTCTCCACCACCTCGCCCGCGAATGGCGTGTGGATCGGCCCCACCCACTTGGCGCTCTCGACGGTCGCCACCGATCCGCCCGCCTTGACCCTTCGTCCCGGCTTCTTGAAGAGGATCGAGACCATCTTTCCCATACGAGTCTGAGCTACGTCGGTCATCCCCAACCGGGCCAGATCACCCTCGAACCGGACCCAGAGGTCTCCATCCACGTCGTAGGAGCGATCAGTGGGAACCTGACAACCGCGATAGCTCTCCATGACTCACCCTCCGCAGGAGATGCCCTCCGACTCCAGGAACGACTGGTACCGAGCCACACCGTCGGCCCCCGTGACCAAATCGACCGACTCACCTTCCCAGTCGGCGGCCTGGATCTTGGCGTACCAGCCCTCGCCGTACGGATCGGTATTGATGATCGAGGGATCCGACCCGAAAGCCGGATTGGTCTCTGTGATCTCGCCGGTGACCGGTGACGTGACCGGACCGACCCATTTTCCGCTTTCGATGGTTCCGAGACTCCTCCCGCGCTTGGCGGGGCGGCCCGCCGGTTTGGGAAGCGCGGAGATGATCCTCTTGGCGAGGGACTGGGCGACGTCGGTCACTCCGACAGTCACGATTCCCCCTTCCCCGGGCGATGCCCAGACGTGCTTCTCCGGCCAGTAGTAGAGGTCCTCGGGGATGTTGCACCCATTGACTTCGGCCACGGTTCACTCCTTCTCATGGGCTAGCTGACGGTGATACAGAAACTGGTCGAATGCCACGATCCGGATCTCCCGAGCGTATTCCTCCAAGAAGTTGGGGTCGCGGGAGCGTGGCTTCACCTGATGACGGAACGAGTCGTCGCAGTCGGGGCACTCCAACTCGAAATAGCGGCGCCCCGATCCCTCCGACGCCCAGGTCTTGACCTTCTCGCCGTGAGAGTCGGTGAGATGTGCATGCATCTCCGGACGCGGCCCCTCGTACTCGCAGAAGGGGCATTTCATCTCACGTCCTTGCTTGTTGTCTGGTTAGCCGCTGCTTCCACCAGACGCACTAGAGCGGTCCCTGCCGGGACGCCGACGATCTGGTTGGCCTCGGGCAGCTTGGCGGCCAGCCCGGCGGAGACCAGGTCTCCGATCCGTTCGGCGAGGGGGAGTCGGCCCAGGCCGGTGGTCTTCACGAGGTCTTCGACCGGTGTTCCGACACCATCGGTCAGAGAGGAGAGGATGCGGTAGTTGGTGGCGTCAGATGCCATGCGCAGCGCCCGGAGCACAGACTCGCGCGCCGCTGTCATCTTCTCTTCCGACTGTGCGTTGAATGTGGACAGCCACTCACCTGAGCCCGACTCGAGCCGGTCTTCTCGGTCGATGACCGCCTTGTAGAGGCTCATCATGTCAGCGGCTGATTCTGCGAGTACTCGGGCCAGGTCGTCGAGCGAGGCAGGGGCCTTGCCAATGGAGACCGGAGTGGATATCTCAGCCAACTGCGACCTCGGTCAATGCCCGCTCGAGCAGCTGGACCACGTCGACAACCTCGAGCCGGTCTTCGTTTCCGGTCGTCTTGACCGCATCGCTGTACATGACCATGTCCTTGGGGCAGGCCACCACGAAGTAGCGGACTTCCTCACCGAGAGCCACGGCTTCCCGTATCCGGTTCTCGGACGGTCGCTCTTCGAGACCGGAGTCGTCCATCCAGATCCGGCCACCTCCGGCTCCACAGCAGAAGCTGTTCTCACGACACCGCCCCATCTCATGGAGGTCCAACCCGGTGGCCTCGATCAACCTCCGCGGTGCGTCGTACTCCGATTGATAGCGTCCGAGGTAGCAGGGGTCGTGATAGGTGGCCACGCCGGTGAGACGAGAGGGGTTGAGCCGGCCACCGGTCACCAGGCTGTCCAGCAGCTCGGTGTAATGGATGACGTCGGTCTCCAGCCCGTATTCGTACCGCAGCGTGTTGAGCGAGTGGGGATCGGTCGTGACGATCTTCGAGTACTCCGCCGAGGCCAAAGCCTCGAGGTTCTGCTCTCGAAGCATCTCGAAGAGGCCTTCCTCACCGGCGCGGCGCACGTCGTTGCCGCTGTTGCGCTCTCCCTCGTAGAGGATCCCAAAATCGACCTCGGCCCTGGCCAGCAGGCCGGCAAGCGCGCTGGACACCTCCACTGCCCGGGGATCGAATGCGGCATGGTCGCCCACGAACCACAAGTACTCCACGGGCTCGGTCCGGGCGTCCGTGATGTCGAGGCCTTTCGCCCACCGCGCTCTTTGCTTCGCCGACTTCCCGAAACTGTTTCCGCCGCGAGTCAGCGATTGGAACGCGTTTTGCAGGCCGGGCTCGACGTCACCGGCCTCCACCAGCTGTCTTCTCATCTGCACGATGGTCGGCACGTGCTCGATGCCCACCGGGCATATCTCCATGCATGCCATGCAGGTGGTGCAGGCCCAGAGCGTCTCGGCCGAGATGTAGTCGCCCGTGATGGCTCCGGAGGTCTCGTTCGGGGAGGCTCCGGGGCCGTACCAGAGGTTGAGCCCGGCCTCCGCATCAGCTAGCTCACGCAGGTCGAGCACGAGGTCACGGGGAGAAAGGGGTGCGCCCGTGGTTCGAGCCGGGCACACGTCGTGGCAACGTCCGCATTTCGTGCATGCGTCGAAATCGAGCAGCTCTTTCCAGCTGAAGAAGCCGAGGGGGTCGATCATGCCCGACTGGCCGGCGCTCACAGTCGCCGGCTCGGGGAGCGAGCGCGCGGAGTCACGATCAGTGACCAACAGGTCGGCGACATCCGTGACCATGTGCATCGCCTTCGAATACGGGATGAAAGCGATGAACGTGAGCGCGGCCATCGAGTGCAACCACCAGAAGACGAGTCGAGCCGTCTCGGCTCCATCGGTGCCCAGGGCCTGAGCCCCTTGGGCGATGACCCAGCCGGCTGCCGAGAAGACCTCGAAGTCGGGAAAGTCTGTGGCGGCGATTCGAAACCCTTCCAGGAGGAATCCCGTGATGGCGAGAAAGAGGAGCGCCAGTAGGAAGAGGCGGTCATCGACGGTATAGCCCGAGCGGTCGTAGGCCCCCTCCGGCCGATCAACCCGCGCGTAGTCGAGCTTGAAGGGCTTGGAACGCCGTCTCACCCATAAGTACACCAAACCGCCGATCAGCCCGACGGAGAAGAGGTCGACTACCAGGGAGTAGCCCTGATAGAACGCACCGTGCCAGAACTGGAGGTCTGGCCGGCCCAGGAAGACCCCTATGACGTCTTCGTCGATGGCGATGATGGCGGTTGCGGCTGTGAGGACGACGAATCCCCAGAACACCCAGAAGTGGGCGATCCCGACGGCCCGTTCCCGCTTGGCCACGGTGCGTTGGGACATGATCTCACCGACGGCCGGGCCGATGCGTCTCCAGTCGAGCCGACGAGCCCGGCCTCGGCCGTATTTCCTCGCCCGGAACAAGAACCCGCTGAGGAAGATCAACGTCGACAACAGGGCGAGCAAGTAGAAGGCGAGGACCCCGCCGTCCGGGATGTTGAGGAAGATCTCCCGACTTGCCTCCTCGGCCATCACCGGCAACATCGGGGGACCTACTGCTCGAGCCCGTCGATAAGCTCGGGGAGGATGTCGAAGAGATCGCCGACCCAGCCATAGTGGGCGACGCCGAAGATGGGGGCTTGCGGGTCGGTGTTGACCGAGATGATCGTCCCCGAGTCCTTCATCCCCTCGATGTGCTCCGGTGCGCCGCTGACACCGAGAGTCAAATAGACCTTCGGCTTGACTGTCAGACCCGACTTGCCCACCTGCCGCGTCTTTGGCAGCCACCCCTGGTCGATGATCGGCCGGGAGGCGGCGACGGCACCACCCAGGGCCTCGGCCAGTTCGATGGCCTCCTCGATGTTGTCTTCGGACTCGATGCCCCGGCCGACCACGACCAGGACGTCCTCGGCAGTGATGTCCACATCACCGCCCTGCGGCTCAGTCACGCCGAGACATTTCGTGCGCAGACCCGTGACCGGGATGTCCACGTTCTCGACCGCACCGGCGCCTCCGGTCCGGCCATCGTCCGCGGGGGCCGAGCCGGCCAGCACCGCGAAGATGGCGCGGTCACCTTCCACCTCGACATCCGCCTCGATCTTTCCCGCGTAGAGCTGACACGTCGCACTCAAGCCACCGGCCGCCGAGACCGCCGTGCAGAAGGACACGAGCGGGACGCCGGCGGCAGCGGACAGCGCCGGGGCCACGTCCATCCCCATCGATGTGTATGGCACCAGAACCACCGAGGCGTCCCCGGCCAGAGAATGAAACACTTGGGCGTGCCCGTCGGGGCTGAAGTTGTCGAACGCCGGGTCGTCGACCACGAGGATGCGGTCGGCTCCCCCCAACTGTGAGGCCAGATCGGTGACACCCGAGCCGACGATTCCGGCAACCACTTGCCCACCGGTCTCGCCGGCCACCCCGCGGGCCAGCGCTATGAGCTCGAGGCTGGTGTCGGTCAGCTCACCGAGAAGATGCTCGGTGACGACGAATACGTCTCCCATGGTCAGACTCCCGCTCCCCGAATGATCTCGATGATTCTCGCTGCTGCTTCGGTCTCGTCACCTTCGATCATCTCGGCACCTTCGCCTGACTCGGGGATTCGAACGGCGACCAGCTTCAAGCCCGACGGGTCCGCGGGAGGTTCGATGTCCGATTCTGTGAGGTTGCCTTCCTGTTGGGCGTTGCGGATGAGGCTCACCGCCACGTACCTGGGAGCCTGACGGGCCGCTTGCACTCCCAGCACGGCTGGCGTCTCGACTTCGTAATCTGCGGTGACACCGCCCCAGAACTCCTTGGTGACCTTGACCCTGCCGTCGGCGGCGTCTGCACCGACCACCACGGAGATGTGGGGGATGCCGAGTCGCGCCGCCACCCTCACCGAGAGCTGCCCGTCCAGCTCGTCTGCCGCCTGCACCCCGGTCAGTACGAGGTCATAGTCACGGCCTTCGAGGGCCGCCGCGAACAGCTCGGCCTGTGATCCCACGGAGAGATGCTCCAGGTCATCGCCGAGCTTCACCGCCTCGTCGGCGCCCTTGGCGAGCGCCGTGTAGAGGATCTGCTCCATCTCGTCGGCGCTACCGAGACCGAGAACGGTCACCGTGCCTCCGTGTGCCTCCTTGAGCAGGATGGCCTCCTCGAGGGCGTGATCGTCGAACTCGTTGAGCACGAATCCCAGGTAGTCGCGATCGAGATCATTTCCCTCCTCATTCAATTCCAATTCCTCCACCGGGTCCGGTACCGGGCGGAGCAAGACCACGCTGTCCATATCCCTCGCTCTTCCTTTGACTAATCGGTGGGCAAGCCCAACGCTCGGGCCAGCAGCTCGGCGATATCGAGCACCTGTAGCGCACCGTCGTTGTTGGTCGACTTGACCGCGTCCTCGAATCGGGAGACCTCGTAGGGGCAAACGACGCAGAGTGTGTCGGCGCCGGTCTCGACTGCCTCGAGAACCCTCTTCTCCGAGAGTCGCATGCTCTGGTTCTCCGCGGCATGACCATCGAGCCACATCCCGCCACCGCCCCCTCCGCAGCAGTAGCCGTTCTCCCGGGTGCGCCACATCTCGGTGAAGGTGGCGCCGGGCAGGGCCTGGATCAGCCGGCGGGGAGCTTCGTACTCTCCGTTGTGCCGGCCCAGGTAGCAAGGGTCGTGGAAGGTGACGTTGAGCTCGACCTGTTCGCTGAGGCCCAGCTCCTCGATCCGCCCTGCCAGGTACTGGGT
>JBAVPF010000486.1:0-5712 GCA_049692815.1 Acidimicrobiia bacterium | reverse complement strand
GGCCGGGGCTTCGGTGATCCTCGTCGAAGAGGAGCCTGCCCTCGGTGGGCATCTCCGCTTCGGTGGCACCGACGACCTGGCTGCCCTGGCCGGGCTGGCCGAGGCGGTGCAGGACCATCCGGGGATCGAAGTGATGACCGATGCGGTCGTCACCGGGCGCTACGACCACAACTGGGTCTCCGTCGTCCAGCGCGATCTGCCCTTCGCCGACGAACGGCTGGTCAAGGCCCGGGTGAAATGCCTGGTGGTGGCGGTGGGGACCCTGGAGCGCCCGTACGTCTTCGCCGGCAACGACCTGCCGGGTGTCATGCTGTCCACGGCGGTGCGCCGCCTGGTCAACCTCTACGCCGTCAAACCCGGGGACCGGGCGGTAGTGCTCACCGCCAACGAGTCGGGTGATGCCGCCGCAGCGGATCTGGGGAGCGCCGGTGTCGAGATCGTCTCGGTCATCGACGCCCGCAAGGGGCACACGGTCCTCACCGCGGAAGGGCGTGGCTCCGTCTCCTCGGTGCTCGACTCCAGAGGCAATCGCCACGAAGCCGACATTCTCGTCACCGCAACCGGCTGGACCTCGCCGACCTCGCTGCTCAACATGGCCGGCGATCGCCCTGCCTATTCGTCCGAAGCGGCCCGCTTCCTCCCCCGGTCGCTACCCGACGACGTGATGGCCACCGGCGGGATAGTTGGCGACGGTTCCACCGAGGATCTCGTCAACCACGGGATGGCCGTCGGCCAGGAAGCCGCCCGACGCGCCCTCAGGCTCAAGGCGGCTTGGCAAGGCGCGGCGCCTGCCGGTCGGGAGATGGCGGCCCCGCCCGCCACGGCAGTGGCCGTGCCCGACCTGAGACCTGCACCCCATCCCGAGATGTACCGGTCGTCCACCCATGGTTTCGTCGACTTCTCCGAGGACGTGACATCGAAGGACCTGATCTCCGCGGCCAAAGAGGGATATGACACGCTCGAACTGGCCAAGCGGTACACGACGGTGGGGATGGGCCCGGTGCAGGGGAAGGTGGAGGCGGTGAACGCTCTGGCCGTCCACGGTGAAGCCACCGGCGCCAGCATGCTCGAGTCGGCGACGACGACGTGGCGGCCCCCTTATGCACCCGTCAAGCTGGGCACTCTGGCCGGGCGCAAACACGAGCCCGTCCGCTACTCGACGATTCAACCCTGGCACGACGCCAACGGTGCCAAGCCGTTGGTGGCCGGACAGTGGATCCGCCCCGAGCACTATGGCGACCCGGCGGCCGAGGTGAAGGCGGTGCGCGAGAAAGTGGGCATCATCGACGTCAGCCCCATCGGCAAGATCGACCTCCGTGGCGCCGACGTCGCCAAGCTCCTCGAGTTCGTCTACGTCAACAGGTGGTCAAAGCTCGCCATTGGCAAGGTCCGGTATGGAGTCATGTGCGCCGAGGATGGTGTCATCCTCGACGACGGTGTCACCGGGAGGATGGCCGAGGATCACTACATGATGTCCACGACCTCCGGCGGCGCGGGCACAGTATGGAACTGGCTGGACGATTGGCTCCAGACCGGCTTCCCCGAATGGGATGTGAAGATGACCGCGGTCACCGACGGCTTCGCCAGCGTGAATGTGGCCGGGCCCAATTCCCGGGAGCTGGTGCGACGGCTCACCGACATCGATCTCGACCCCGCCACCTTTCCCTACATGGAGGTCAGGACGGGCGCCGTCGCCGGCATCGAGGGCTGCTTCGTCTGGCGAATCGGGTTCACCGGTGAGCTGTCATATGAGGTCCACGTTCCCTCCGCTCATGGCCTGGAGCTCTGGGAGAGGCTCCTCGACGCAGGCGCCGATCTGGGCGTGCGGCCCTTCGGCATCGAGGCGCAGAGGATCCTCCGTCTGGAGAAGGGCCATTTCATCGTGGGTCAGGACACCGACGGCCTGACCCAGGCCCACGGTTTGAGTGTCGACTGGGCCATCAAGCTCGACAAGGACGATTTCGCCGGCAAGCCGGAGCTGGTCTGGCAGGCAGAGCGCGGCGACTTCCCCCACCTGGTGGCCATCCAGCCCGACAACCCCACCCTGGTGCCGCCGGAGGCCTGTCAGATCGTCGACGTCGACGATCAGATCATGGGACGGATCACCTCCAGCCGCATGTCACCCACCCTGGGGCGCTCCATATGCCTGGGCCAGGTGACACCCGCGTTGGACGTGGCGGGCAGACTCATCTCCATCCGTCTCCCCAACGGCAAGACGGCCCCGGCCCGAGTGCTGGGCGACCATGCCCACTTCGACCCGGAAGGGGCCAGAGCGCGTGGCTGACCTGCGTCTCACCGACGAGTCCGCCACGCCGAAGTGGCGTGTCTTCGAAGGCCAGGACGACGTCAGACCCGGGCTCTCCGATTCGTCCACCGGCGTCCTGGTGTGGTCGGTCAGCCCCGGCGAGTGGACCGCGCTCGGCGATCGGCCGGCGGGTGAGACCGTCGACCTCACCGACGTCCGCGCCATGTTCCGGCTCACCGGAGAGCAGGCAGCCGACCTGATCAACAGGATCTGCGGGCTCGACCTGACGGAAGGGATGTTCCCCGACGGTGCCGCGGCCAGAACGCTGTTGGCCGGAGTCGCCACCGAGATCGTCCGTGACGACCAGGGGAATGACCCCTCATACCTGCTTCTCCCCTCCCGATCGTTCGGGGTATACGTCCGCGATGTCATCGAGGACGCCGGCGCCGAGTTCGGTCTCGAGTCCGAGGACTAAGGGGCGCAGGCCTCCACCAGGTCGGCCAGGGCTTCCACGGTGTCCGCCTCCGGGATGGCACGGATGACGCCGAGGTCGAGCACTGACTCCTCCCTCACGATCCCTTTCCTCAGCTCCTCACGCGACGACCCGGTGACGACGGTGTCGGATGCGGTCACACCGTTGCGGGCGAAGACGGCCTGATAGTGAGGGATGGCGTCGTAGACCTCCGCACGCCGGGCAACGGCGTCGGCGGCCTGCGGCATGAGGGCACATCGAACGAAAGACACCAGGGTCGGGGGCTCTCGCCCGGCTTCGGCAGCCGCGTTCTCGAGGATGGGACGGGCCCTCTCCACTTCGGCGACGAACGACCAGGTGAGGATGACCGCGTCGGCCACCTCGCCGGCCAGCGCCAGCATCTTGGGGCCGACGGCGCCGGTGGTCACGACGACGTCGAGCTCTCCTCGGATGAGCGTTGCCGCCTGGCGGACCTCGTCCAACGCCCCGGGCCGGCGAGGCGAGCCGACACCCAGCCACAGCCTCTGCTGCGGCAACCCCCGGGTGCGCACCTCCCCTACCAACTCCTCGGCGCTGATCTTGGTCAGGTTGAAGACTCCGACGCCGACATCGAGCGAGGTCCGCTGCAACGCACCCTCGATGATCGCCAGCGCCGGCTCGTGGGGACTGCCATTGACCCAGAACGATCCGTAGCCGGCCGACTCGACGCGATCCGCCGTCTCCAACGCGACGTCCAATGGGACACCGGCATCGATGCCAAAACCTCTCGTCATGCTCATCCCTTCGTCAGCCCGAGAGGGTAGGTCGACAGCGTGACCGGTCCGGTGTCGGTCACCAGCTGCTCCTCAAACTTGACGCCCTCACCACCGTCCTTCCGCCCGACGTAGCTCTCCACCGCCAGCACCATCCCTGGCTCCACCACTCCGTCGTAGCCCGCCGACTCCCAGTCTTCGGGGAAGAAGATCGCCGGGTACTCGTCACAGAGGCCGACACCGTGGAATTGCGAGGTGTAGTGCCGGTACACGTCGGGGTCGGGGATCCAGCTCTGGAAGGTCAGCTCCCTGAAGGTGGCGCCGGGGCGGATCACGGTGCAGCGCATGGCGTTGACCTCCTCCTCCGACTTGATGCAGCGGGCCAACTCCATGACCTCTTCGTCGCTGTAGCCCTGTCTCGCACCTGGTCGACTCGTACTCACGTCGGCAGGCTACGTGGGCGGCAAGGGCAGTCACTGTTAGTTTGCCCGCGACTCGAAGGGAACAGATGACCGCGGAGCAGCCGGCAACCACACCACGACGCAGCAGCCGCCGTCGCCGTGAGGGCGATAGGCCCGGACGACCGGCAGTGCCACTTCAGGTTCCGTGGCGACAACCCACGAGATCGTTCGCCCCCGTCGAGCTGGTAGGCGAGGAGGAGATCGAGGCGATCCACCAGACGTCCCTGCAGATCCTGTCGGAGATCGGCATGGACTTCCTCAACCCCGAGGCGCGGCGGATGCTCGCCGAGGCCGGTGCCCGGGTGGAACCCGACTCGGCGCGCGTGCGCTTCGACCCCGAGTTCATCGAGGAGATGATCGCCACCGCCCCCTCCGAGTTCACCCTCCACGCCCGCAACCCGGAGCGCAATCTCCACATGGGTGGCAACTCGGTCGCCTTCACCGCGGTGTCGAGCCCGCCCAATGTCAGCGACGAGGCCGGCGGGCGAAGGGTTGGCAACCGGAAGGACTTCCAGAATCTGATCCGCCTGGCCCACACCATCAACACCGTCCACATGTTCGGCGGTTTCCCGGTGGAGCCCGTTGACATCCACCCGTCGGTCCGCCATCTGGACGCTCTCTACGACATGCTCACCCTGTCCGACCGGGTGATCCATGGCTACAGCCTCGGGGCGCAGCGCAATCACGATGCGCTGGAGATGATCAGGATCGCCCGGCAGATCGACGACGCCACTCTGGAGAGCGAGCCTTCGATCATGAGCGTGGTCAACGCCAGCTCTCCCCTGCGTTACGACACGCCGATGTTGCAGGGGATCATCGAGTTCAGCTCCCGCAACCAGCTGATCGTCATCACCCCTTTCACGCTGGCCGGGGCGATGGCGCCGGTGACCGTGGCCGGGGCCCTGGCCCAGCACAACGCCGAAGCCCTGGCCGGGATCGCATTCACCCAGGTGGTCCGTCCCGGGGCGCCGGTCATGTACGGGGGCTTCACCTCGAATGTCGACATGCAGAGCGGGGCGCCCGCCTTCGGGACCCCGGAGTTCATGCAGACCGCGATGATCACCGGCCAGCTGGCCCGCCGCTACCGAGTTCCTTATCGGTCGTCGGGGGTCAACGCGGCCAACGCGCTCGACGCCCAGGCGGCATACGAGTCGGTGTTCTCACTGTGGGGTGCGGTGATGGGTGGAGCCCACATGGTCCTTCATGCCGTGGGGTGGATGGAGGGTGGTCTTCGCGCCTCGTTCGAGAAGATGATCCTCGACGCCGACTTGTGCGGCATGGTGCAGACGTTCATGAACCCGATCGACTTCACCGAAGGTGGCCTCGCCCTCGATGCGGTGCGTGACGTTGGGCCCGGGGGGCACTACTTCGGCACCGCCCACACCCTGGAACGGTATCGGACGGCCTTCTACAAGCCGATCCTCTCCGACTGGCGCAACTACGAGAGCTGGGAAGAAGCCGGCAAGCCGGAGGCGAAAGAGAAGATGATCGAGTTGGTCGACGTGTTTCTCAACTCATACGAGCAGCCACCCATGGATGATTCCGTGAGGGCGGACCTGCAGGCTTTCGTCGAGCGTCGCAAGGCGGAGGGCGGGGTCGAGACCGACTTTTAGGGCGATTGGCCTTGGGTGATGTAGGTGTGGCCGAGGGGGCTGGTCCAGATGTCGTGGCCGTTGCTGCGGGTGTGGGTCCAGCCATGGTCTTTGAGCTTGTGGTCATGGCGGCATTTCGGCCCGCTGTTGGTGGTTGACGTTTCCCCACCCTGCGCCCAAGGGTTGATGT
>JBAVPF010000485.1:0-5663 GCA_049692815.1 Acidimicrobiia bacterium | reverse complement strand
AGATCGTCCCGCCCACGATCTACGCCGACCTGGCGACTGCTTCACCGGTGCTGAAGGAACAGCTCGCCGGGGTGGCGGCGGCGAAGGGGGTTCCGTTCGTGGACGTGGCTCTGATGGCTCCCGTCCCCGGCCGGGGTCTGGCAACCCCTGCTCTGGCCTGCGGGCCCGGCTCGCCGCTATACGCCGAGACGGTCAATGGATGGGGAGGGCGGGTCGAGGCGATCGGGGAGCGGGCCGGCCTCGCCGCGTCGCGGAAGCTGACCCGCAGCATCGTCACCAAGGGTTTGACCGCCCTCCTGATGGAGTCCATGGAGCTGGCGGTCGCACGTGGCGACGGGGACTGGGCCTGGAATCATCTCGTCGCCGAGCTGACATCGATCGACGAGGCCTTCCTGCTCCGGCTCATCGGCGGGACTGAGAGGCATTCTCGACGTCGTCTCGAAGAGATGAAGGCCGCACGAGAGCTGCTCGGCTCGGAAGCGCTGCGGTCGCCCATGACCGAGGGAGTGATCGCCACCCTGCGAAGGGTGACCGAGGGGGGCATGCCCGAGGACCTCGCCCATCTCGGGGACAGCCTGCTCTAGGCTCCCGGCCAATCATGCCCGATCCGCGCTCGAGAGACATCGCCCACGTCGGCTCGGTCGAGTTGTTCACTCCGACCTTCGAAGAGAGTCGAGCGTTCTTCATCGACCTCATGGCCATGGACGAGGTCGGGCGTCGCGGCGACTCGGTGTACCTGCACACCTGGGACGACTACGAGCGCTTCTCCATCAAGCTGACGGCACGGGAGCAGTCGGGGATCGGCCGGACCTATCTGCGGGCAGCCGGGCCGGACGCCCTGAAGCGAAGGGTGAAGGCGCTGGAGGAGCACGGGAGCCCGGGTCGCTGGGTCGAGGACGAGCTCGGTCTGGGCCCGATCTACCTGACGGAGGACCCGGACGGCCACGAGATCGGTCTCTACTGGGAGACCGAGCGCTACGTGGCTCCACCGGAGTTGGCCCCCTCCCTGAAGAACCAGGCGGCCCGCTTCCCGGGACGGGGGGCGAACATCCGTCGTCTCGACCACGTCAACTATCTGGCGGTGGACATCCCGGCCAATGCCGACTTCATGGCAAACGGGTTGGGTGCGCTGCTCACCGAGCAGATCCTGACCGAAGAGGGCCCGCCGGCGGCCACCTGGTTCACGATGTCTGACAAGACCTACGACATCGTCCACACCGTGGACCGCACCGGGACCCGGGGCAGGCTCCACCACATCGCCCTGGCCACCGACACCCGCGAGGACATCCTCCGGGCCGCCGACGTGTGTCTCGAGAACGGCATCCACATCGAGACCGGGCCACACAAGCACGCCATCCAGCAGACCTTCTTCCTCTACGTGTGGGAGCCGGGGGGGAATCGCATCGAGTTGTGCAACGCCGGCGCACGGCTCATGCTGTCACCAGACTGGCCCACGGTCTCGTGGACGCCCGAAGAGAGGGCCAAGGGCCAGGCTTGGGGTCTCAAGACCATCGAGTCCTTCCACACTCACGGCACTCCGCCGGTCTCGACCGACTGAAAACCCCCTCCCAAACCGGTTCTGTGTCGATCTTCACGGCCGATTCCCGTGATAACCGACACAGAACGGTGGAAGACGGCGGATCTGTAGGCTCGGAGCCATGGCTGGAAGTCTGGAAGTTCTCCTCAACTCGGTGGACAACCCGGTGGACATGCTGCGCAACGCGCAGGTCGGACCGAACGTGTACCCGGGGGTGCCGGCCGAGTTCACCAACTGGCGTGACGAGCAGTACGCCTGGCAGCACACCTGCATCTTGTTCGACCTGTCGTACCACATGGTCGACCTCGCCGTGGAAGGCCCCGACGCTCTGAAGCTGCTCAGCACCGTCGGCTTCAACAGCTTCGAGGGATTCGAGGTGAATCAGGCCAAGCAGTTGGCACCGTGCACGCCCTACGGATACGTCATCGGGGACGTCATCCTCTTCTACCTGGCCAAGGACAAGTTCAATCTGGTGGGCCGGGTGCCCACCCTCAACTGGGTGATGTATCACGCCGACACCGGCGGATACGACGTCACCTACGAGATGGACCAGCGCACCCTTCTGCGCGACGACAACCGACGCAAGTCGTACCGATTCCAGATCCAGGGGCCGAACGCGATGGCCACCATGGAGAAACTCCTCGGAGAGGCCCCTCCCCACGTGAAGTTCTTCCACATGGCCGACTTCACTATCGCCGCCAAGCCGGTGAGTGCTCTGCGCCACGGGATGGTCGGCCAGCCCGGGTTCGAGCTCTTCGGCCCATGGAGCGACAAGGAACCGGTCCAGGAGGCGATCATCGCGGCAGGTGAGGAGTTCGGCCTCCGACGGGTGGGGGCACGGGCATACTCGTCGAACACCCTCGAGTCCGGTTGGATCCCCTCGCCTCTTCCCGCCATCTACACGGGTGACCAACTGAAGGACTACCGGCAGTGGCTGCCGGCGGACGGTTACGAGGGGAGAGCCTCGGTGGGCGGGAGCTTCGTTTCGTCCGACATCGAGGACTACTACTTCACTCCCTGGGACCTCGGGTACGGGAGGTTCGTCAGGTTCGACCACGATTTCATCGGGCGCGCCGCCTTGGAGGAGATTGCCCAGGACCCGCCGCGAACCAAAGTGACTCTGGCCCTCGACGACGCCGATGTCCTGAACACGATCGGAACCCACTTCGGGGACGGAGAGCGAGCCAAGTTCATGGAGTTCCCATCCGCCGTCTATGCGATGCACCCGTACGACGCAGTTCTGTCCGGTGGCGACACCGTTGGGATCTCCACGTGGATCGGATACAGCTCCAACGAGCGCACCATGCTGACCCTCGCCGTGCTCGACAACGATCACGCCACTCCCGGCACCGAGGTGACCTTGCTCTGGGGTGAGGAGAACGGCGGGACCTCCAAGGCGAATGTGGAGCGCCACAGGCAGGTAGAGATCGGCGCAGTGGTCAGCCCGGTCCCGTACGCCAAGGTGGCGAGGGAGTCCTACCGCGAGGACTAAGCCTCGGCAATCGGGCTCAAGGTGCCGTCAATCCGCCACGCATGACGATCTGGTCCGACGCCGACGGATCTCCGTCTTCTCTCTCCAGCGTCACCCACAGCGACGGGTACTCGTCGGGATCGACGCCCGACCAGAGCGTGACGGTGGAGTCGCCGCCACCCAGATGGAACGTTCCGACACTTATCCCGTCGCCGTCCTCGCTCCACAGCCAGCCTTCGTAGTACTGACCCTCCGTTGCCGGAGGAAGGCCAACGAGCTCGAGACGTATCGACCATCCCGCGCCGGTGTCATGGATTGTCGCCTCTCCGCTCGCCGTTGGCTGGAGGTCTGTCCCCTGCATGGTCACCACCTGCTCCGGATTGTCGAGCACACCCAGTGACCCCAGCACCACGATGACCACTGCCACGGCAGCGAATGCTGCGACCCACAACCCCCAGCGGACCGGCTCCTTCGTCGCCGGTTCCTGTCGCTCTCCGGTGATGGCCGAGAGCAAGCGGTCGGCCCCGCCCGGCGGGGGCTGTGCCCACACGGCATCGTCTCCGAGTATCCCGCGAATCAGGTCGAGCCTGGCGCGGTCGGGATGCGTGTCCCCGGTCCCCGAAGCCAGATAGCGTGCGTCTTCCTCGCTCATTCCATCCTCTCGTGGTGAATACGGCGTGATACATGGTTGCGGTTCATGGAGACCACTTCTCCTCCAGGTGCGCAAGCAGGTCGAGAAGACGCCGGTGGGCACGGTGGGACCTCGACTTGACCGTTCCGAGGGGGATCCCCAGATGCTGGGCGATTTCGACATGGGTGAGACCATCGAAATGGCTCAACTTGATGACCTGACGTTCCTCGTCGCTCAACTGCTCGAGTGCCGCGCGGACCTCGAATATCTCCCAAATCGTGTCGAATGACGGATCGAGCGTCGGCGTGTCGACGGGGTCGTCCGTGAGCGATCGGGTCTGCTTGCGATAGATGTCGATGGCGCAACGGCGGGCGATCGTGTATAGCCATGGCGCGAAGTCCCTGTCGGGATCGAAACCCCCGGCCCCACGCCAGGCGTTGATGAAAGTCTGTTGGGTGGCGTCCGCCGCCAGGGCGTGATCTCGGAGGATCCTCAACGCGATGGAGTAGACCGGGCCCCCATACCTCTCGTAGACGCTCTTGACCGCGCTCTCCTCCCCTGCTCGAAACTGCTCGAGGAAGTCGCGATCCACAGACGGATTCTTGCAGTCGACGAACCATTTGTGGTTCCGGCACGTATGTCATGCAAAGAGATCAGGAGATTGAGTATGAGACTGAGCACGTCGAGTCTGTTGTTGGCCATCGTTGTCGTCGCCGCCGCATGTGGGACCGACCAGGGTGTGGACACGACCGTGTCCGCCGGCGACACGGGAGCCACGTCAACGACGGTCGGCTCGCAAGAAGAGACGACTTCCACGGTCCCGGATGTGGGTGATTCCGTGCACGTCGCCGATACGGACCTCGGCTCGATTCTCGTCGATCCCAACGGGTACACGCTGTATGTCTTCGACGCGGACATAGATGGTGTGAGCACCTGTTACGACTCATGCGCCGGCAACTGGCCCGCCGTGTCGGCCGATACGCCCATCAGTTCGGATCTCGATCAGTCGATCTTCGCCTCGGCCGCCAGGACCGACGGGTCGGATCAGCTGACGATCAATGGGATGCCTCTGTATCGCTTCGCATCAGACTCTGCACCGGGCGACACAAACGGTCAGGGCCTCAACGGTTTGTGGTGGGTCGTGGACGCCGACGGCAACGTGGTCGAGGCGACTTCTTCGAATGCCATAGTCATCGACTACGGGTACTGACCTGAGGACGGTCGGCCCGGCCTCAGGCCTCCGTGGCGAGGCTCTGTCCCGACTGTCGCTTGGAGTAGGTGATGGCGGCACCGACGATCACTAGCCCGACGACGACCAATATCCAGCGGAGGACCGTCTGGTCCTCGAGTTTGATCACCAGCGGGAGGATGAGAAGGGCCACCAGGTTGATCACCTTGATCAGGGGGTTCAGTGCCGGCCCTGCCGTGTCTTTGAACGGGTCACCGACGGTGTCACCGATGACGGCGGCGTGATGAGCTTCCGAGCCTTTGCCTCCGTGATGGCCGTCTTCGATGTACTTCTTGGCGTTGTCCCACGCCCCACCGGCGTTGGAGAGCATGACCGCCATCAGCTGACCGGTGAGGATGGTGGCACCGAGGAAGGCTCCCAGGGCGGGGTCTCCCAAGGCGAGGCCGACGATCACAGGGCTGAGCACGGCCAGCAGTGCCGGGGTCACCAGCTCTCGGAGCGAGGCGGTGGTGCAGATGTCGACGACACGCCCGTAGTCGGGGCGCTGGGTGCCGGCCATCAGTCCGGGCAGCTCCCTGAACTGGCGACGCACCTCCATGACCACGAGACCCGCCGCCTTGCCCACTGCGCGGATCGCCAGGGCCGAGAAGAGAAATGCAATTGACCCTCCTATCAGTAGCCCGATGAACGTCTTGGGCTGGGCGAGGTTGATGGCCACCTTGTCGAAGATGGATGGCCCCGTGCCGAGACCGCGTTCGGCGGCCACGGTCTCGACGAAAGAGGCGAACAACGACACCGCGGCGATCACCGCCGACCCGATGGCGAAGCCCTTGGT
>JBAVPF010000484.1:0-1579 GCA_049692815.1 Acidimicrobiia bacterium | reverse complement strand
GGTCAGTCGATGGTTGTCGCGACGTTCGGCTTCGAGCGCGCACGAAGGCCACCGAGGTTTACGCATTCATAAAACGCTGTGCGACGTTCACCGTGCGATTGACCCGCGTTATTTGTTCTGAAACGCTGAAGTAGTCAATCGCCACGGAGCGCCCGAGTGGATGGCAGGGGGCGTCGAAGCGGCAATCCGGTAGCCAGGGCGCCTCTCCCTGGGGGCTCGTCGCCCTGGTTCACCGGGCAACGACCCCATGCACAAATCTTCCTCCACGACCACCCCAGCGCAATGCCGACCGACCCGGCCAAGTGGGCGGCCGGCATGACGACGGTGGAGGGGGGCGAGCCTGTAATTGACTGGGCAGCGCTCGCCCCCCACATCGCCCACCCCGTGCGTGAGGGGATCGTGGAAGCGGTACGGCGGATCGGTGAGCCCCTGTCGAAATCGGACCTGCTCCCGATTCTGCGAAGCGACGATCCAGAACTCAGCCTCTCGCAGGTCTCCTACTTCGCGACAACCCTTGTCGGGACTGGGGTCTTGGTGACCGTCGCGGAGCGGGCGACGGCTGGTTCAATGGAAACGCTCTACTTCTTTCCGGGGCCGTGACCGTCACGATCACGTCAGCCCAGCGCGACGCGCTCTACGACCAGATCCTCGATCGGCTGAGCGGAATCGGCGACATCGAGCTGGCGATCCAGTCGGAGAACTACGACGTTGCCGAGCGACTCGGCCGCGAGTATTCCGACGACCTGCGGCTGCTCCTCGATGACCTCGGCCTCGGCCATGGCGATGGCAGCCCGGTCGTCCTGACCTCGCCGCCCGACGTGTTGCGCCGTGTGCTTCCTCGACTTCGCGAGTTGGCCGAGGGGATGGTCGCGAGCCAGGAGCCGGAATGGGCCGAGGCAAGGGAACTGCGGGATCGAAACCGTCTCGTCGCAGAGACATGCACCGGTGTCCTGTCCTCGCTCGCCCCTGAGGGGTGAATGCCAGGAGTTGGCCTTTCTGGCAAACCGCATGGGCGAGCCAGATTGTCGCCGGTTGTCGCGATCTCTTCCTCGTTGCTCGCTTCCTCCACTCTGATTCCATCCTCGAAGCTGACTGCGTCGAGCCCCTGGCGCCGGGGTTCGCCCGCGGCTCAACCGCCGCTGTTGCTGTTGCCTCCGGGGTCCGCCGCGACCGGTTGACACTGCGAGACAGCGCCTTCTGCAAGGGCTACCCCGGTCGGGGTGTCAGCGTCGAAGACGCCATCGGCACCCACCGATGCGGTGACGACCAGCGTCTGGCCGGCCCCAACAGCCGCGGGACTGACCCAGAAGGTCACGGGGCCCGCACCGTCTGCTCCTTCCTGGATGACGGCGCCGGCGCCATCTGGTCCTCCCACGATGGTCGCCCGGGCGGGTACGGGGGGGGAGCCCCCGGGTGCCCCCACGACGATCGTACGGGCGTCTTTCGGCCACGGCGCCGCCTGGAATCGGGGTTCTTTGCAGGTCATCCCCGGCTGCAAGTAGGTGACGGACGCCGGAATCCCGACGCTTGCGAGCGCCTCTTCCAGTCCTTGCGAATCTTCTGGACTGCGGATCTCAAC
>JBAVPF010000483.1:0-13857 GCA_049692815.1 Acidimicrobiia bacterium | reverse complement strand
TCTTCGGGCTCACCGAGCGACCTCATGTGGGGGAAGACGCCGTCCTCCATCCCCACGATGAAGACCGCAGGAAACTCGAGACCCTTCGCCGTGTGCAGGGTCATCAAAGTCACCGCACCCGCCCCGTCGTCCCACTCGTCGATGTCGGAGACCAAGGCGGTGGTCTCCAGGAACAGCTGAAGCCGTCGCAGGTTGTCGAGCTCGTCAAACGGCTCGTCACCGATGACTGCACCCTCGTTGGCGGTCTCGAACTCGGTGGCCACCCCGACCAGCTCCCGCAGGTTCTCGAGACGGCCCATCGCCTCGATGGTCCTCTCCGACTCGTAGCCGGCGACGATGCCGGTGTCGTCGAGAACGGCCTGGACCGCCACCTCGACCCCGTGCTCCTCCGCCTTCTCCCGCAACGACCCGATGAGGGCGACGAACTCGAGGACCGCCTTCTGCGCTCGTGCGTTGAGCTGCGGGACCTCGGCGACCCGGCTCAATGCTTCGAAGAAGCCGATCCCTGCCACCTGGGAGAACCTGTCGAGGTGGGCGATCGTAGTGGTGCCGATGCCACGTCTCGGCTCGTTGATGATCCGCTTGACCGAGACCTCGTCGTCGGGGTTGACCAGTGTCCGCAGATAGGCGACCGCATCCTTGATCTCCTTGCGGTCATAGAACTTGACCGAGCCGACGACCGTGTAGGGGATCCCCCTCCTCACGAACACGTCCTCGATGACACGGGACATGGCGTTGGTGCGATAGAACACAGCCACGTCGGAGAGATTGAACCCGGCCTGCTGGAGCCGCTCGACCTCGTCGACTACGAAACCCGCCTCGTCGTGCTCGTCCTCCGCCTCGAATCGGGTGATGGGGACGCCCCGCCCCCGATCGGACCAGAGATGCTTGGGGGTCCTCCTCGTGTTGTTGGCGATCACCGAGTTGGCCGCCTCGAGGATTGTCTCGGTGGACCGGTAGTTCTGGTCGAGCACGATCACCCTGGCGTCGGGGTAGTCCTTCTCGAAGTCACGGATGTTGCGGATGTCGGCACCGCGGAACTTGTAGATCGACTGGTCCGAGTCTCCCACCACGCAGAGGTTTCGGTGCATGGCCGTGAGCTGTTTCACCAGCATGTACTGGGCCCGGTTGGTGTCCTGGTACTCGTCGACGAGCAGGTAGCGGAAACGCCGCTGGTACTCCGCCAGCACGTCGGGGAAGGCAGCGAACAGCTCGACGGTGACCATCAGCAGATCGTCGAAGTCCATTGCCGAGCCCTCCACCAGGCGCTGCTGGTAGAGGCGGTACACGTCGGCGACCTGCTCGTGATAGAAGCCGTCCCCCTGGTCGGCGAACGACTCGTAGTCGATCAGCTCGTTCTTGGCGTTGGAGATGACTGACTTCATCGCCTTCTCGGGAAACCTCTTGGTGTCGAGGTCGAGGTCCTTGATGACCATGCGCAGGAGACGGAGGGAGTCGGCGTCGTCGTAGATCGTGAAGCTGGAGCGGTAGCCGAGCCGGGACGCCTCCCGGCGCAGGACGCGTACACACGCCGAGTGGAACGTGCTCACCCACATCGTGCGGATCATCCCCCCGACCAGCTGGCCGACCCTCTCCTTCATCTCGTTGGCCGCCTTGTTGGTGAAGGTGATGGCCAGGATCGACTCGGGCGACACTCCGAGATCTCGAATGAGGTGGGCAATGCGGAAGGTGAGGACCCGGGTCTTCCCCGAACCTGCCCCCGCCACCACGAGAACCGGCCCTTCTGTTGCCGCCACCGCCTCCCTCTGTGTTGGGTTCAGCTCGGCGAAGAGTGGCGATTCGGTGGGGACGTCGTCAACGAGCCACTGGGTCTGCTGCTGCATCAGACCCTGATGGTACCGGCCGACGGAGACGAATCACACGTGTGTGATCAGACCGCCTGGGATGCCTCGATGTCGGGCACCTCAACCCGAACCATCTCGTCTGGCTGGAGCTGATGCTCGGGCCCGTCGCCGACGAGTACGTTCCGGCGGTTCAAGGGCAGGGAGTAGCAGAAGCGGGCTCCGGTGGGGAAACGACGCTCGTACCAGACGTCTCCACCCATCGCCCGGGCCAGCCGGCGTGCTATCGGGAGACCCAGGCCCATGCCGGTGGAGTCCCGGGCATCACCCTTGGATAGCTGCTCAAAGTCCTCGAACACCTTCTGGGTCTCCTCGTCGGGGACACCGGGGCCGTTGTCGGAGACGATGATCAGGTACTGGTCGCCGAGCACGAAACCCTCCACCAGGATCTGGTCCCCGCCGTACTTGCGGGCGTTCTCCATGACGTTTCTGATCACCTGGTGGACACGCCGCCGGTCGGCGTAGACACGCACGCCGTCCGGGAGCGAGACGAGCGACGATTTGCGCCCGCCGTTGGGGAACACCATTTGGGCTACGTCCTCGATGAGGTCGCCGAGGTCGAAGAGATCGGGATCGAGACGGAGACGGTTCGCCTCGAGACGGGGGATGACCAGGACGTCCTCGACGAGGTCACCGAGATACAGGGCTTGACGGTTGATGATGGTGAGGAACTCGTTGATCTCCTCCTCGGGGAGGCTTGACCACGATTCGAGGAGGGCGTCGGAGAAGCCGGCGATCGAGGTGAGCGGGGTCCTCAACTCATGGCTGACCAGAGCCACGAAGTCGTTCTTGATCGTGTGCGCCTCTTCGGAGAGACGACGCACCTCGCGCTCGCGCTCCCTGCCCTGAGCCGTGATCCGCCACGCCCACAGCAAGGTGAGCAGACCGAGGACGGCCGGCATCACCACCAATATCCCGTCAAAGCGCGTCAGGTCAGGCATCCCTTCAGCAGGTATCGGCACTTGGGTACCAAGTACTGAGTACTAAGTACTCGGTACTCCTCTATGCCGTGTCGGCGTCCTCCAGGCCGATGAGCCGTCTCAGCGTCTTGGTCAGGACACCCTGACGAAGGTCGAACTTGTCGAGGTAGGCGTCCACGCCGACCTGCCATGCGGCGTCCTTCTCCTCCTGGGAGGCAACACCGGAGACCATTACGATCGGGATGCGGACGTCGGCGGCGCGCATCGCCCGGACCAGCTCGACGCCATTGGACCGGGGCATCGAATAGTCGACGACGATCGCGCTGAATGCATCACTCGTCATCGCCAGCATCGCCTCCCGGGCTCCGCTGGCGACTTCCACCTCGAAGCCTGCGCCACTGAGAGTCGCCGAGAGGAGCTGGCGAACACCCGCCGAGTCATCGACCACCAGGATCCTCGGCTTGTCGTCGACGAGATGGGGACGGTGCCTGGCGATCATCCCCAGGAAGTCGGGGTCGAGCACCACCAGCACCTGTCCACCGCCGAGGAGGGCGGCACCCTTGATCGCCCCGTTCCCCTCGATGATCGGGCCCAGGTTCTTCACGGCCACCCGGCGACGGTCGATGATCTCGCTGACCGTTATGGCCACGAGCCCTGAGCGAGTGTTGACCACGAGTATCTCGGACGCATCCGCCGGCTCCTCGGTCCCGATTGCGGCGGCAAGGCCCAGACAGGGAATCGCGGCGCTCTCGAAGCGAACCTCGCTCCCGCCGGAGCTGGTGGTCATCTCGGCGTTGGCCAGCGGCATCGAGGCCTCCACAGATGCTTCCGGGATGCCCCAGAATTCGTCCCCCTCCGCCACCACGACCACGTTCTGGAGGACCATGGACAAGGGCAGGGTGAGGGTGACCATGGTCCCCTTCCCCGCCTCCGAGTCGATGCTCACCGCACCGTGGACGTGAGAGACGGCCTCTGCGGCCTCGGGCAGCCCCTCGCCAGCTCCGGAGAACTCGGACGGCTCCTCGACGGTGGTGAACCCGGGATGGAAGAGCAGCGGTGAAAGGTCGGGCGGTGTGATGGTCAGACCCGAGGCCTGAGCGACCTCGGCGACCCGGCCCCAATCGACACCGACGCCGTCGTCGGAGACAGTCACCTCGACCCTCTCGTCGACGACGCGTGCCGCCACCCTCACGACCCCGGTGGCCGGCTTGCCGGCCTGGATCCTGACGTCGGAGGGCTCGATCCCGTGGTCTACCGCGTTCACCAGGAGGTGACGCAATGGCTCGCGGACGAGATCGACGATCTGACGGTCGAGCTGCACGTCGTGTCCGGTGAGCTCGAATCTGACGTCCTTGCCCGACCGACGTCCCAGATAACGGACGAACTGCGGGAACGTCGAGACGGCATCGAAGAACGAGACGTTGGCCAGTGACACCGCCTGGTCCTGTATCTCCAGAATCGACTGGCTCAGCGAGGCGAGCTGGGACTGCCACGAACGTCTGAACAGCTCAGGGTCGACACCCTCGATGGAGACGAGGGACAGGTCGGCGATGGCCTCGGCGTCGAGCGCCACCTCGACGATCCTGTTGATGAGCCGGTAGAGGTCGGCGGTGTCGACGCGCGTCGCACCCCCCAGAAGAGACTCCGAAACGGAGGTGAGCAACCCACCGAGACTGCCGACGTCGGGGGCGCGAAGCGGGACGACCCGCGGAGCTGCCGGAGTGACCGCGACCCTGCCCTCGAGCTTGTCGAGGAGGGAGCGCAGCTCACTGTCGTCCGGTGTGTCGAGCGCAGAAGGAAGACGTCCCGCGATCGCCTCCAGGGTCACAACGACCTCGGGGTCGAGCGAGTCACCATCGGAGACGGCGCGCCAGCGCGTTTCCAGAGCGGCGGCGGCGTCACGAATCAGGGTATGGCCGAGGAGGCCGGCCGATCCCTTCACGGTGTGGGCGTCACGGACGATGTCGGAGACCGAGTCGGTGGCGAGGCGACCTTCGCCCAGGGCGCGGGCACCGGCAACGAGACGACGCGTGCGCTCGTCCAGCTCCTCGCGGAAAATGCGAGTCAATTCAGGGGTGTTCGGGTCCAATTGGAGTGTCCCTCGGCAACACTGTCTCTATCGGCAAGGGAATGCTATGTCCTTGAGGAATCACCCCGTTCGGCAAAGGTGGAGAATTGCTGGGGTCTCCCACCCCTCAGGGGTTGTCCACCGGACAACCCCAGCCGCTCCAGCGAAGCTGGAGAGGCGGCGCCTACTCCCATTCGATGGTGGCGGGCGGTTTCGATGAGATGTCGTAGGCGACGCGGTTGATACCGGGAACCTCGTTGATGATCCGGGACGACATCCGCTCCAGGACGTCATACGGGATGCGAGCCCAGTCGGCGGTCATGGCATCCTCGGAAGTGACCGCCCTCACCACCAGTGGATAGGCGTAGGTGCGGCCATCTCCCTGGACACCGACGGTCTTGACCGCGGGCAGCACGCCGAAGGCCTGCCAGATCTCCCGATAGAGCCCGGCGCGGCGAATCTCCTCAACGATGATGGCGTCGGCGGCACGAAGCAGCTCGAGTCGTTCCAGGGTCACCTCACCGATGATGCGAACGGCCAGGCCGGGGCCGGGAAACGGCTGCCGCCAGACGATCTCTTCGGGAAGGCCCAACTCCTCGCCGACCGAGCGCACCTCGTCCTTGAAGAGGTCACGCAATGGCTCGATGAGCTCGAAGGCCATGTCGTCGGGAAGACCCCCGACGTTGTGGTGGGTCTTGATGGTCGCCGCCGAGTCGGAGCCCGATTCGATGACGTCCGGGTAGAGCGTGCCCTGCACCAGGAAGGCAGCGTCGCCGACCGAGGCGGCGGCCTCTTCGAAGACCCTGATGAACGTCTCGCCGATGATCTTCCTCTTCTGCTCGGGGTCGGTCACCCCCTCGAGGAGCTCGAGAAAGCGGTCGGACGCCTTCACGTGGATCAGCTCGACGTCGAAATGCGAACGGAACGTCTCCTCCACCTGAGAGGCCTCGTCCGCCCTGAGCAGGCCATGGTCGACGAATATGCAGGTCAGCTGGTCACCAATCGCCTCAGCGACGATGGCGGCGGCAACCGCAGAGTCGACCCCTCCGGAGAGCCCGCATATGACGCGGCGGTCACCGACTCGTGCCCTTATCTCCGCGACCTGTGACTCGATGATGGAGTGCGAGGTCCACGAGGGAGTGGCCTCACAGACCTCGTAGAGGAAGTGCTTGAGGATCTCCGGGCCGCGCGGGGTGTGGGCGACCTCCGGGTGGAACTGGACCCCGTAGAGCCGTCTGTCACGGTCCTCCATCGCGGCGACCTCGGCACCCTCGGTCGTCGCAACGGGCACGAAGCCGGGAGGTGCCTGCACCACCTGGTCACGATGCGACATCCAGACCTGCTGGTTGGCCGGGAGACCGGCGAGCAACAACGAGTCGCCGACAACCGCCAGACTCGTGTTCCCGTACTCGGCCCCGCCCGTGTTGGCCACCTCGCCACCAGCCATGTCGGCAATCAACTGATGCCCGTAGCAGATGCCCAGGATCGGGATGCCGAGATCGAGGATCCCAGGGTCCATCCGATAAGCGTCATCGGCGTACACCGAGGCCGGCCCCCCGGAGAGGATGAGCCCGATCGGCGCCCGCTCCCGGATCTCGTCGGCGCTGATCGTCCGGGGCACGATCTCGGAGCGGACGTGCGCCTCCCTGACCCGGCGGGCGATCAGCTGCGCGTACTGGGCGCCGAAGTCGAGGACGAGGATGACACCGGTCGGCAGCTTGATGTCGACCGACTTTGCCCCCGGAACACCCTCAGTCACGACCGACTCCGATCCCTCACGCCAACAAAGCCTCGGGCAAACAGACGCCGGTCGGCCCGGGCTGCCGCCCTGATCCGAAGCCAGGCTGCATGTCTATCCCATCCCCACCTTTTGCGATCTCTGCAGCGACTTGCCCTCCGTCTGGAGAGAAGGAGCGATCATGACCTCCGCCTTCTGGAACTCTTTGACGTCGGAATACCCGGTGGTGGCCATCGACATCCGAAGACCGCCGAACAGGTTTCGCTTCCCGTCGTTCTCGTGTGCCGGGCCCACCAGGATCTCCTGGAGAGTCCCCCGGTCACCGACGTTGACCCGGGCACCTCGAGGAAGTGTCGGGTGGAACGTCGCCATGCCCCAGTGATAGCCCTTGCCGGGGGCCTCGCTGGCCGAGGCGAGCGGCGACCCGATCATGACAGCGTCAGCGCCGCAGGCAATCGCCTTGGAGACGTCGCCGCCGGTTCGCATCCCACCATTGGCGATCACGTGGACGTACCTCCCCGTCTCGTCGAGGTAGCGGATCCGGGCACCGGCTGCGTCCGCGATCGCCGTCGCCTGAGGGACACCCACTCCGAGGACACCCCGGGTGGTGCAGGCGGCGCCGGGGCCGACCCCGACCAGGATGCCGACTGCGCCGGTTCGCATCAGATGCAGCGCCGTCGAGTAGCTGGCACATCCACCCACGATCACCGGGACGTCACAATTGGCGATGTATTCTTTGAGGTTCAGAGGCTCCTCCCGGCTGGAGACATGCTCCGCCGACACGACGGTGCCCTGGATCACCATGATGTCGAGACCTCCGGCCAGGGCCTTGGGAGCCCAGTCCCGGACCCGTTGCGGGGTGAGGCTCGCCGCGGTGACCACGCCGGCCGCCTTGACCTCCTCCACCCGCTGGGTGATGAGATCGGGATTCACCGGCTCCAGATAGATCTCTTGCATCCGGCGTGTCGCCTTCTCATCGGCGAGATCCGCGATCTCCTCGAAGTACGGCGTCGGGTCCTCGTACCTCGTCCATAGACCCTCCAGGTTTAGGACGGCCAGACCCCCGAGATTGCCGATCATGATGGCGGTCTCGGGGCTTATCGCCGAGTCCATGGCAGACCCCATCATCGGCAGCTCGAACTTGAAGGCGTCGAGCTGCCAGGAGATATCCACGTCGTCGGGGTCTCTGGTTCTCCGCGAGGGGACTATCGCGATGTCGTCGAAGCCGAACGCCTGACGGCCGGATTTGCCGATTCCGATGTCGATTTCCATTGAGGGTCCTTGTCCAGCGCTTGGCCAGGGAGCGTAACAGTGGCGACACCCATGTCGGTTGTAGGCTCACCGGCGGTGGTTAGGCCCTGGACGGTTCGCGACTTCATCGTCATCTGGTTCGGCGGAGTCGTCGGTACCACCATCCTTGGCTCGATCGCATTGGCCACCGGGAAAGACGACCTGGTGGTGCTGCTCGCCCTCGCCGGGCAGTACCTGGGCAATCTCGGCGTCTTCTGGCTCTACGTCCGCAATCAGCGACGCGGATCGGTGGGATTCAGCATCGAGCCCACCGACATCCTCTACATCGCCCTGGGCTTCATCTTCCAGATCGCCATGGCCCTCCTCCTGCTTCCCCTCTCCGAGCTGTTGTTCCCCAATGGAGAGGCGCCCCAACAGGTGGTCGACATGATCACCGGCGCCAACTCGCAGGCGGTGAAACTGGCATTGGTGGTGGCGGCCGTCGTCCTCGCCCCGGCCACCGAGGAGCTCCTCTTCCGCGGCGTCCTGCTGAAGGCCCTCGAGCGGAGGGGCGAGCGATTCGCCCTCTTCATGAGTGCGGGCGTGTTCTCCGCGGCACACGTCCTCGGACTCGATCTCGATCGTCTCTGGCAATCGGCCGTTGTGGTCCTCCCGCCCCTGTTCATCCTCGGATTGGTCCTGGCACGAGTCACACAGCGATCCGGCCGGCTCGGCCCGGCGATCATGCTGCACTCGGGATGGAATCTGCTCGCAGCCTTCGTGCTGCTGTTGCCGCCCGACGTCCTCAACAAGATCAACTGAGGGCCGTCAGGAGAGACCAACCGCCTCTTTCACGATGGCGATCGTGTCGTCTGCCGAGGCCCGGGCTTTCTCGGCGCTGTCGGCCATGACGATCGACGCCTCGGCGTCGGCAAGCCCCTCGTACCTCTCCCTGATCGGCTTCACACCCTCCGCCACGGCCTCTGCGACGGCCATCTTGAACCGCCCATACCCACCATCGCCATACTCGGCGGCCAGATCATCGAGACTCCTTCCGCTGAAGTAGGAGAACAGCTCGAGCAGATTGGAGATACCGGGCTTCGTCTCCCAGTCGAAGGCCACGTTGGTCCCGGTGTCCGTTACCGCAGACTTGATCTTCTTCACGATCTCATCCGTGGTGTCCGTGAGAAACACGGTGGCCTTCGAGTTGGAGTCGGACTTCGACATCTTCGAGGTGGGATCCTGAAGTGACATCACCCGGGCCCCGAGCTCGGGTGTGATCCTCTCCGGTATGGGGAAGACATCGGCGAACCTGCTGTTGAAGCGTTGCGCCAGGTCACGAGTGAGCTCGAGATGCTGGGTCTGATCTTCCCCGACGGGGACGGCATGGGCACGGTGGATGAGGATGTCGGCGGCCATGAGCACCGGGTACGAGAACAGACCGAGATTCTGGCCCGCCTTGTCGGCCTTCTCCTTGTACTGGGTCATGCGCTCGAGCTGGCCCATTCCGGTCAGCGCCGAAAGGATCCAGGTCAGCTCGGCGTGCTGGGGCAAGTCGGATTGGTAGTAGAGGAGTGATCGACCCGGATCGACACCGACCGCCAGGATCATCTTGGCCAGGCTCAGCCTGTCACGGCGAAACGTCTCGGGGTCGAAGGGTGAGGTCATCGCATGGAGATCGACGACGCAGTAGATGGTTTCGTACTCATCCTGCATACCCACCCAGTTGCTGAACGCACCGATGAGATTGCCCAGATGGGCGCCACCCGTTGGCTGCATGCCCGAGAAGACGCGTTTTCGATCCGACATCGGGGCCAGGTTAAAGATCGGACGGGCGTCGGACCAGACCGCTCGGTCGGCGATTCGCCATGCTCGACGTCGTCAGGCCGGAGCGCCCAGGACTGCGGCGTCGGCGCTGGCCGCTCCCGAGGAGAGGAATTCGTCGACGATGTCCGCCACCGGTGTCGACGGGAGGAGGACGTCCGCCCCGGAATCGGTCGTGGAGTCGTAGACCGGCACCTCGAGTTGGGCCACCGACCCGGAGCTGTAACCACGAAGAGTCCAGGCGAGATTGGCCGCATCCAGAAGCGACAGCTCGGAGTCGACAGTCACGTAGGGGGCCACCGCCTGAGCGGCGGCAGCCATGTCCTGCGGGCTGGTGAAATCGGCGATCCTCCCCATCATGTCGATGAGGAACTTGCGCTGGCGCTCGTTGCGCACGAGATCGTTCATCCCGGGGAGGGTTCGCCACCCGTTCGCGGTCAACTCCTGGGTGTGCCTCGACCGCATCCAGGCCAGAGTCTGGGCACCGTCGGCCAGCGTGCACCCTGCGGGCAGGTCGAGGTTGGCGCGTCGGTCTCTGACCGGGTTGTCGACGCAGATCTCGTAGCCTCCGATGGCGTCGACCGCAGCTTGGAAGCCTGCCAGATCGATCAGGGCGAAGTGATCCACCACCTCGCCAATCGTCTTCTCTACTGCGACGGTCAGCAGGGTCGGCCCGTTCATGATGGGGCATCCCTCGAGCATCGTGCTCAGCTTGTCGGGGTCTCCACCACACGGGTTGTCCACCAGGAGGTCACGGGGCAGGGAGAGCAGACCCGTGTTGGCCCCATCCTTGATCAGGACCATCACCACGTCGGAACGCTGGCCCTCGAACTGGCCGAAACCCTCGGTGGTGGCAAGATCGTCCCGAGAATCCGACCCTACGAGGAGAAAGATCTGACGACCAGCGTCGGAAGCGCCCGGATCGCCGCTGCTTTCTCCCGAGTCGTCCGGCTGATCGTCCTGAGCCACCGGGCCGCCCGAGTCCCCGGCCGGGCGGTCGATGCTCACCCGGTTGACGTCTCCCCACGTCGCAGCGGCCAGGTAGACCCCGGCAACAGTGATCAACAATGCCACGACAGCAGCACCGATCAACAAGCGATTCCTGAGAGTGGAAGGACTCATCCCCGAATTCGGATTGTACGCCCGCCCGTCGAATCAAGGACAATCAGACCGGCTCGGAGACGAGCCCTCTAGCCGGCTCGTTGACCGGCGGGAGGGAAAGCTCGAAGCCGGTGACACCCGTGGCGGGCAGGTATTCGAGAGTGCCGTCCATCAGCTCGGCGAGCTGCCGTGAGACCGACAGGCCGATGCCTACCGAGCCGGGTTGAGTGGGGGTCTGCCTGCTCCTGTAGTACCTCTCGAAGATCAGCGTGGCCTCGTGATCGGCAACGCCCGCGCCATTGTCGGTGACGACGACCCTCGCCGGGCCCCCGACGTCGGTGACGACCACCTCGATCATGTCTCCCCCGTACTTCAACGCGTTCGTGACCAGATTGCGGACGATCTGACGCACCCTGAGCGGGTCGGCCCACGCCCTGACCTCGCCACCGGTGACCGAGATGTTGCGCCCACCCAGGAGGGCTTCGTGAACACCGCCCACCACCATTTCGACCTGGGAGCGGAGATCGACGGCCTCGGGGCGAATGGACAGGTTCCCGAAGTCGGCTCTGGAGGCGACGAGGAGGTCCTCCACCAACTCGGCCAGCTCACGACTCTGCACCGCGATGATTCCGGTCAGCTCGTCGATCTCGTCGTGGCCCAAGGTGAGTCGGTTGGCCGCGATCTCCTCGGAGAGACCCACGATGGCGGTGAGGGGGGTCCTCAGCTCGTGGGAGACGGAGGCGAGCAGTTTGTCCTTCTCCTCGTTCGACCGCTCCAGGGCCTCGCCATCGTCCTGTCGCTTCCACAGCGCCCCGATCATGTCGGCGGCCCGCCACAACGTCTGCACTTCGTCGTCGCTCCACACCCGGGGCTGCACGTAGTCGACGAACCCGATCGACCCCCGGAATACCTCCCCGACGAAGATGGGGACGCACACCTCGGACATGATCCCGTCTTCCTCGTATAGGGCTCGCTCCGGCCCCGACAGCTCGTCGGTCTGGATCTTCGCCGTATCCCCCCGGGAGAGGGCTTGGTACATCGGCCCGCTGCCTGCGTAGATCCCGGTGCGCCAGCCCGGCTCTTCCCTGTCTCCACGACGGGCCCCGGCCAGAATCTCCCATCCAGGCCCTTCCGAGGTGCTGATCGTCCTGTCGATGTACGCATAGTCGGCGTCTGTCGCGTCCAAGAGCGCCCTTGCTGCTGCCTCGAGCGCCGACGCCCTCGGATGCACCAGGAGGGCCTCCGAGCAATAGGCAACCGCTTCCTGGAGTCTTCGCGACCTGTCGTAGGCGGCTATCGCCCTGTTCAACTGGTTGAACAGCTCACCGACCAGGGCCGTCGTGAGTGCCACACCCGCGAGTGCCACCAGCCCACGGGTGGCCAACACGCTGAGGCTGTCGTGATTGAGGATCCCGACCAGCAGCACCCAGGCGGCTACCGAAAACGCCAGGCCGGCTGCCCATACCAGCCGGCTGCCGATGGACAGTGTCCCCACGAGCACGGCGAAGAGCATCATCAGCCCGAAGGCGGCGCTGAAGTCGAACGCCGTCAGGTCGGCACCGAACAGGGCCTCCTCGACGACCAGTCCTCCGGTGAGGACCATGGTCCCCAACACGATCGGGATGGCGTTCGGCTCCTTGGAGCGGGCGATCACGACCGACCAGGAAGCGAGGATGAGACTGCCGACGAGACGCAGCAGTGTCACCGTCGTCCATTCGACCGATGTCATCAACTCGACGATGGCGACGACGGGCACGGTGGCGGCGAGCAACACAGCCACATATCGATGAAACCGTCGTTGCGCCGCCGCAGGGGCGCCGGAATTCACCCGGTAGTCTTCGTCAGAATGCCCACGTTCTTTGAGGGGCAAAATCCCTGCTAGTGGGGATCGAGGCCGACCAGCTGGCGGACCATCCGGGCGGTGGCCCCCCACAACGTGTCCCCTTCCAGCTCGTAGTACCACACTTTCGAGCCGTTCCAGGGGACATGCCACCAGCGCGAGGATTCGGCGAGATTCTCCAGCAACGGCGTGTATACCTTCGCCACCTCCCGCTGAGAGGGAACGAGACCCAATGGTGTCGAGACCCGGCCCACGACCGGCACCACCAGCAAGGAGAACTCGACGGTGTGAATCGGCGGCAGGAACCCGAGAACCTCCACCTGAGACGCTTCGATGCCCACCTCCTCGTGTGTCTCCCGAAGCGCCGTGGCCACCGGCCCGTCGTCGGCGGGGTCCGGCCGCCCGCCCGGGAAAGCGATGTGGCCGGCATGCGTGGGCATCGTCTCGGGTCGCTTGATGAGCACCGCCCTCACCTGCCCGGCATCGTCCTCGAACAGTGGAGCCAGCACCGCCGCCATCGGCAATTCTCCGGGCTCGGGGTAGTCGGCGACCAGCCGTAGGGCGTTCCACATGGCGATTGTCAAGAATAAGCGGCCCTGTACGCTGTCCCGGTGCCTCGCCCCCACCTCGAGTCCGATCGCCTGATCCTGCAGCGGTTCACGAAGCGAGATGCCGCCACGCTGGACGAGGCGATACGGGAATCGCTCGCCGACCTGAACCAATGGCTTCCCTGGGCGCGCATGGATTACACGACGTCGGACACGACCGGCTTCATCCGGGAGTCCCTCCAGGCATGGAAGGAAGAGCGGGCCTGGGACTATTCGATCAGGATGCCGGACGACCCCGGGCGACACATGGGGAATCTCTCATTCTGGACGGTGTCCAAGCTGGGCAAGATCGCCGAGGTCGGCTATTGGGTCCGCTCGACTGCGACGAGCCGCGGCATATGCACCGAGGCGGTCGAGCTGTTGCTCGCGGAGATGTTCGAGTCGCTCGGCTATCACAAGATCGTCCTCCGCATCGCGGTCGGGAACGACGCTTCCGACCGGGTGGCCGAGAAACTGGGCTTCACCAGGGAAGGCGTGCTCCGCGAGGAACTTCTGATTCGGGGGAACTGGGTGGATCACACCCTCTGGTCCCTCCTCGACCGCGAGTTCCGGGCCGCCCGGCGTGGCGGTGCTGTCCGCGGCTGAGCGTGTGCACCACGCGTGCTGACGGCCCCACCTCTGCACACGCCAGACCCCAATTTGGCCGAACCGGTGGTTTCTTTGCGC
>JBAVPF010000482.1:0-7136 GCA_049692815.1 Acidimicrobiia bacterium | reverse complement strand
GGTGGAGATTCAGGCGGATGCGGACAACGGCTTGGAATCGAACTCCTCCGCACAGTGTCAGCACATCAGGTCGGTGTCGGTCGATCGTGTCGAGTCAGTCAGGGGGAACGTCGGTGCCACAGTTCTTGCTGAGATTCGGGAAGTGCTTGGTCTGATCCTCGACATCTGAGCGTGTGACGCCCGATGGGGTTCTGACAGCAGTGGGGACTCAGACGCTGCCGTGCAGGGGTTCTCATTCCGTTGTCGGTTCGGACACCTTGGCCCCAAGATTCGGTGAGGGGATCGAACGCCCAGATGTCGGGGGAGATGTTCCTGGCGTATTCGAGGTCATTTCCCCTCCGAAGACGATCGCCTTGCCGCTCCCGGGGTCGTAGGCCATGGCGTACATGGCGAGGGCTGGCGGGCTGATGTCGACATCGATCTCCGTCCAGGTATTCGAGTTGTAGTCGGAGTACCACGTCTCTGCGGGCAGGACACCTTCGTCTTCGAGCATTCCCGAGTAGAAGAGGACACGGTCCAATTCGGGGATATAGGCCATGCCGTGGCGTTCCCAATGCTGCTGTGGGCCGCCGGTGCTCTCCAGCATCTCCCACGTGTCGGAGTTGTAGTCATAGGCCCACATGGCCACATCGTTCTCATCGGTTCCGGTGAAGCCCCCCCACAACAGAACCCGGTCCGATTCGGTGTCGTGGGCGGTGGCGTACATGCCACGACGGCCTCCGCAGGAGCGAGGCACCAGTCTGAGTCATGTATTGACAAGCATCTATATGTAGTCGTATCATCATGTATTGACAGATGTCGATATGAGGAGATTTCGAGATGAGCGACCATTCCAGGCGGGGCACGGCATCAACAAAGGACTCAGTAGGCAGACCGGCGTCTTCGAACCATGCGACGGGGGCAGCGGCTCGTTGTGTTTGGCGAGACGGGTTGGGGCCCGGATTCGCGGTTGCGGCTTCTGGGCGATTGATCGCCTATGCGGCTTCCACTGCCCAGGGCCAATACAGATGCACCTGAGAAGACGGCAAACGAGCAGTGTCCAAACCGTTTCCCCGTATAGAGATTCGAGAGGAGGATTCTGATGACAGTCGACAGTGATCTCCGCGAGAGGGTTCGAGAGAGGTACGCCTCCGACGCTCTCAAGGTGCTCGACGGGGCTGCGGCCTGTTGCGGTCCCCAAGTAGAAGGCAGCTACGGAAGTGGCTTGTACGAGGCTCTCGACGAGGAGGCTCTCCCCGACGCAGCGAAGCTGGCGAGCCTGGGATGTGGCAACCCCGTGGCCGTGGCTGAGCTCAACGAGGGAGAGACGGTCCTCGACCTGGGCTCAGGCGGGGGGATCGACGTCCTGTTGTCGGCAAGACGAGTAGGCCCAACCGGCAAGGCATACGGGTTGGACATGACCGACGAGATGCTCGAGTTGGCCCGACGCAACGCTGACGAGGCAAAGGTCGAGAACGTCGAGTTCCTCAAGGGGTACATCGAGGAGATACCACTCCCGGACTCATCAGTCGACGTCATCATCTCCAACTGTGTCATCAACCTCTCCACGAACAAGCCGGCCGTCTTCGCCGAGATGTCACGGGTGGTCCGACCTGGGGGTCGCATCGGCATCACCGACATCGTCGCCGAGGATCACCTCACCGAATCGCAACGTGCGGAGAGAGGCGCCTACACCGGATGTATCGCTGGTGCCCTCTCCATCAGCGAGTACGAGGAACAGCTACGCGCCGCCGGTTTCAGCGATGTCTCGGTGACGCTCACCCACCCGGTAGGAGACGCCATGCATTCGGCCATCGTCAAAGCCTCGCTCTAGGAGGCAACGTCGAATCGCCATCTGACCCTCGTTCGAGGCTCGTCGGGCGACCACCCTCCAATCGGGTAACGAGGTCTTCGAGACGGGCCAGGTGGTCTTCGCTCGCCCGGGTCGTGGCGAAACGGAAGTTGGCCACCTCGACGATCCGCCACGCCTCCAGCAGCTTCAGGAGCGCCACGCGATCTTTGGGAAACACGAAATCGAGGTGTGAGGGCTTCGATGTGCACACGACGGTGGTCTCCAACGCCGCGTTTATGAGGTTTGCCATCGACACCGGCCGGGCTGCCTTCGCCGAGATCGCACCCAGGGCGAGGATTATCGGGTAGCCAACCCCGTACACCTCGTGCCCGGCTCGCTCGTGTCGAGTAGGTTCAGGCTTCGGCCGGCCCTGGTGCTGGTCCGAGCCACACCACGGCGGGCGGCGAGATGAATGAAGAGCAGGGAGCGATCCTCCAAGAGATCTATTCGGGTGCCGAGGACGCAGGTCTGCGAATCGTCGGTATCTCCCAGATCGAGATCGGGCCCAACGACTCCGCCCCCGGCGATCGTTTCACGCTGACGGTTCGTGTTGGAGATTCGGGTCGTCTGCTCCCCAGACGGGGCGATAGCGACGAGGTGGCGACTTCGCTCCTGCGTCTCGAGGTGTATCAGCACACCCTCGAGGACTCGTCGGGTGATAGGCACCATGTTTGGAAGTCGTATGCCAGACAAGTCGACGTCGGCAAGGGGCGCTTGTTCGAGACCTCCGCGTCAGGATCGACCGCCGAGCAGGTCGATGAGTACCAGGCCGGCCGACCTGCCCATGAGTACCTCGACGACCCGGAGTTCATGGACGAGACATTGGCGCACTCGGCGTCGACACCGACCGAAGCAGTGCGACAGGCCCTGCTGCCCTTGTCCGACGGGTCGGGGGGATTGCATCGTGGCCGCGCGTCCGAAGCTGACGTCTGGGATCCCGAGCATGCCGATTCGTTCTTCGCGTCTTCCGACTCCTACTTGGAGGACTCCGAAGGACTTCCGGTGTCGAATGTGTCGGATGCTGCCGACGCCGATGGAGACACGGCAGACCTCACCGTCACCGAGGGCTCCGCGTTCCGCAACTCGATCGAAGTGCGAGATTCAGGTCTCAGCGTCGAGGACTATGAAGGAGTTGAGGGCGCCGCCTCTCCTGACGACATCGGCGAGCTTGGCATCCAGGCCGAGACTGCAGACACCGGGGGTGTGCCCGTCTGGGTGAAGTGGGGTACACCGGCAGTGGTCGCGGCTCTGATCATCGGTGGCCTGGCTTTCTTCGGGGGTGGGCCGGACGACAACGCCACCGCGACATCGTCGGCCGGTCAAACAGATCAGGTGACCGAGCCGGCGGGGGCGGAAGAGGAGCAGCCGCCACAACAGTCGGACAGCTCAGCGGACGATGAGACTCAGGAGGATCAGGCGGAAGAGGAACCGGCGGCGGAACCTGAGACACCGCAAGTCGATCTGGTCGAGATCGGTCGATTCGGCCTGACAGGAGGCGAGGCGGCGTCCTACACGACCGCGGGAGGCTTTGATGCCTTCTTCTACATTCTCTTCGTCCCCAACGATGTCATCGCGACGATCTCCTCACTGGATGACGCCGAGGACTACGCCGAGACAGCGAAACAGGCCCTTACAGCTGATCGAGACCTTTCCGTAGTGGGCGAGGTCGAAGTCACCCAATACCACGGAGATCCCGCGTCGGATCCACCGAGTCAGCCTTCGGTCGGTGCCGTGATACGAATCAGCCCGACGCTGTTCGACGTTGCCACCATTGGATCTGACGGGACCTCGTACACCGAAGTGAACGTCTTCAGACTGTTCCTCTGTGAGCAATATCCGGAATGTGAAGGGTCCCATATCGTGGGTGTCAACCTCGGTGGGCCCCTGGATCTCGACCCGGGCCAGGCGATAGGCGACGCACTCCTCATTCTCGAGCAGGGGCCTGCTGGAATCGCAGACGGGTACGGGTGGGGTTTCCAGATCACGGGTGACATCTCAGAGGTTCCCGACTGAGGCCACCGGTCGCCCTCCGCCAAGTGCTGGTCCTGCGGATTGCTGGCGCCGTCGCGAGTGGGTCGGTACCGATGAATGGTGTGGTTCGGAGTGGGTGAGCGCTTCAATCTTCGGGCGGCGGACCTCACCGGTTGAGCGACGTCATTTGGGAACCGGGTGCGGTAGCGGAGGAACCTCACCCGTGAATCAGGCACAGGTTCTTGAGCCCACTCCTCGACGAACCTGGATGAAACTCGTACCGGTCAAGATGCTGGACTCCCCACCCTGATAGGGGCATTGCAGCCCAAGTAGCATCGAAACCCTCCTCCAAGCTCAATGAGAAAGCTGACAACCTCCTCTGGGTCGGGGTTTGAGCTCAGCTCGTCGACGACGCGGGCTACGGACCTACCGACGGATGCTGCACCCAATCCCATCCCGATCGTGGTGCTGGAGGACCGGGTTTGAGGCGACCCCTCAGGGCATTCGCGATCATCATGGGGATCTCATTGGTGGCCTCGGCATGCACCGACGATGCGGCGGTGACCACCACCTCTAGGCCCCAGCCAAGCACTACGGCCGTGCCCGGATCCGGTCCCACCCAATCGGTCACCTCCGGTCTGGTCCCCTGTGATGCCGCATTCGCCACCGAGCGGCCAACCGAACCGAATGCGCTGGCCAGCGACAAAGTGAGGGCAGATCTCATCGATGACGGCGGGGTTGTCGGCTACACCGTCTCCGTTCATGACGAGGACGGCTGGTCACTGCTCGCCACGGTCGATCCCTGGGTCAGGCTGGCTTACTCGAGCCCGAGCATCGGTCCGACGGACCTGTTCATCGAGCCTGCCGAGGTGGAGGTCGGGACGGATTCGGCAGTGTTGACCTCAACCACCGTTGATGTCGACGGGGCAACATGGACGGTCCGGGTCGAGCTCGCCTTTGTGGGATCCCCTTGCGTTTTGGAGGTCACCTCCAACGTGAGTGTCGACCAGGACCGGGCACTGCTCTATTTCTCCTCACCGATGCTCGACGTCGGACGGGGGAGTTTCGGGACGGACAAGGACACTGCTGTCTTGGGTGGGCTCGACTGGACGGTCGCCGGAGAGGAGAGCCAGGCGTCGGCATTCACGCCGGACCCGTTGGACGTTGCCTGGCCGATGATGGCGTTGGCCCATCAGGACCATCTGATCGGCCTGATGTGGGATCCTCTCCAAACCTGGGACGGCTCCCACCAAATGCCCCAACCGGTTTTCGCATCCCCGGACTGGGTCGACCGTGCCGAGAGCCACCTGTTTGGCCTGGGGGTGCCCACCGCCCCGGATTGGATCGCCGAGAGCCTCTTGGTCGACGAGCGGGACCCGACCGAGAAGACCGCCGCCGCCCAACCACTCATCGAACGGGTGGTCACCCCGTACCTGCTGACCGCGGGACAGGAACTGAGGGTCGAGGCGGCCATCGTCGCCGACTATCCGGCCGAGATACCCGAGGCTGTCCAGATCTACGTCGAGCGTTTCGGGCTCCCCGACCAGCCGGGGTTCGACGTCGACGCAGGAGTGGAGACGGTGGCGGATGCCTATCTCGAGACGGCGTGGGACCCGGCGACCCGGAGTTGGCATCAGGGGACATTCGGGCCGAAGGCGCCCTATATAACCGCGGTCACACAGCTGGCGGCCTATGCCGACACCGCGGAGCCAGGACGGGCAGCCGCGGCCGAGGAGCGGATTACCGAGGCGCTGGGACCCGAGTGGCAGACCAGACACGACAGCGGGCCGAGCAGCGCCCACATGGACTTCTTGGACTACGGGTTTCGCACGGGTGACACCGAAGAGGTGCTCAACTGGTCGGCCGGCTCCTCGTCGTTCGCTCGTTCCAGCCAGCGTGCCGACGGATCCTGGGGCTTTGTCGACGACGGCAACATCTGCGAAGGCGCCCTCGGCGAGCCGGGGACGAGCCTGCTCGGCACCAATGTGATCAACGCATCGATGATCCTCGAGCACGCCCGGATCACGCGAGAAGACGCCAGTGTCTCCGCAGGTATGACGGCACTGGAGAACATGGACCGGTTCGTCAAGCCGGCGGGGGCCCAGACCGGTGAGGTGCCGCTGATTCACGGCGATCCTTGGGCGGTGGCCTGGGCGGTCCGCGCCTACGTCGAGGGTTATCGGATCTCCGGCGACCCTCATCATCTCGACAAGGCCCGGGAGTGGGCATTCAAGGGGATCCCTTTCATGTACACATGGTCGCTTCCCGTCCGCCCGGTGATGGCCTACTCGGTGATCGGGGTGATGGGGACGAGTTGCTGGACCGGGTCCTGGGCGGGGGTGGCGGTGCAGTGGGTGGGACTCGACTATGCCGCCTCTTTGCTCGAGCTGGCCACCGTCGACGACACCTTCCCCTGGCGCGACATCGCTGAAGGAATCGGCCGGGCGGCGATCGGCATGTTCGACGACCGACCCCCACCCGAGGTCGGACAGTGGACCGAGGTGTCCCTGACCACCACGGCGCCCGCCAACGCCACCGGTTTGGGCTTCTCGGTGCGGGTCAACCAAGAGCTGACCTTGGCCGGGCCGACCGAGTTCCTGGTCGACGACGTCTCCTTGGTCGACCTGGTCACCGGTGAGGACCAGATCGCCAACGGCAGCTTCGACTCCGGCGAGCTCAACGAGTACCCGTGGTACTGGGAGGGGGGAACCGTTGATCACGTGGCAGGCGACCAGTGCCGGAGCGGGGGCTGTGTCCACGTCGTCGCGACCGGGGAGCAGACGGTTTCCGCAGGCGCCGACATCCCCACTCCGGCGGTGCCCGGCCGAAGGTATCGGCTCAGCCTGTGGGTGGCGCCGGCGGATGACCCGCCGCCCTCATCGGGACCCCTATTCCGGGTGGAGTACTTCCTCGAGCACGACGAGGCGAAGTGGGTGAGCATCTTCGCTCGTCCCCTGACCGGCCTGCTCCCCGACTTCTACGACATCGACGACCAGACCGGGTTCGCCCCCATCCTTCCCGACCGGGTAGGAGACGTGCTGCTGGGCCTGGGTGAGGGAGGTCTCCACGTGAAGACGGAAACCGTGAGAGACGATGGTCGGGAGCTTGTTGTATCGGGTCTCGCCGACATAGACGACGCTCACATCGGTGAGGAAGGCGAGCTGGTTTTCGAGGTGCGACCGCGCACCGCCGACGCCACCCATCTGCTCGTGGTCACCGATCAGGCCCCGAGCAGAGTCTCGGTCGACGGAACGGATATCGACACCTGGCGGTGGGACCCGGCTACCGGTTTCCTCTTCGTTGCTTTCGAGCACGACGATTCACGGCCGAGGAC
>JBAVPF010000481.1:0-1528 GCA_049692815.1 Acidimicrobiia bacterium | reverse complement strand
CTGCCGAGGATGTCGCTGCCGGTGTCGGCTTCCCCGTCGTGATCAAGCCACTCGATCGGTCGGCCAGCCAGGGAGTCATCAGAGTGGACGATGCCGCCGGAGCCAAGGCGGCCGCCGAGCGGATCCGGGCGATAGTGGGAAAGGGAACCACTCTCCTGGTGGAGAGCTACCTCCCCGGCGTGGAGATAGCGTTGGAGGGAATCATCTCGGGCGGGCGATTGACCGTCCTCGCGGTATTCGAAAAGCCGGACACCGGGGACGGCCCCTTCTTCCCGGAGACCATCTTCGTCACGCCGTCGCGCCAACCCGACGACGTCCTCGCATCGGCAGAGCGTGTCGCTGCCGATGCCGTGCGGGCGCTCGGTCTGACCCATGGGCCGGCACACATCGAGATGCGGGTCGGCGACGGCGTTCCGCGGGTGTTGGAGGTCGCCGCCCGCTCGATAGGCGGATTGTGCTCGCGCAGTCTCAACTTCGGGCTCATGGGCACCACGTTGGAATCGCTGATCCTGCGAAATGCGATGGGCCTCGACGTCTCACGTCTCCATCGCGAGCCCGTGGCGAGTGGGGTGCTGATGATCCCGACCCCGGGCAACGGGACGGTGGCGGCGATAGTGGGCGAGCAGGAGACCCGGGCCATCGCCGGGATCACGGGAATGGATTTGACGGTCGGTCCGGGCAGTGAGGTGATGGCGCCGCCCGAAGGTGACCGATACATCGGATTCGTGTACGCCCGCTCCGATAAGCCGGAAAAGGTGGAAGCCGCTTTGAGAGAGGCGATGGAGAAGATTGAAGTTCAACTTGAGGGTTAGGTCTTACGCGCGCAGGTGCGCGTAAGACGATTTTGTCATTCACATGGAAACCATCCTGATCTTTGCCGGCGGGGAGGAAACCCCGTCGTCGTTATCCGGGGAGCTCCCCGCGGCAGACATGACGGTGGCCGCCGACTCGGGCTACGACCTGGCGATGGCACTCGGCCACCATGTCGACCTGCTGATCGGTGACATGGACTCGATCGTGACCAAGCGAATTCCCGACCACGTGATCGTCGAGCGACACCCGACAGACAAGGACATGACCGATTTGGAGCTGGCCATGGTCAGGGTCGCTGCCGAGTCCCCGGCGCGGATCGTGGTCGTTGGTGGTGGCGGTGGACGGCTGGATCACGAGCTGGCCACTCCGGCCCTACTCGCCTCCGACCGTTGGGCAGATGTGGGCGAGATCGACTGGGTCACCTCACGCGGGTGGTGCTACGTCGTCAGGGGCAGACGTCTGATCCATGGTGACGTAGGGTCGACCATCGGCCTCATCCCGATGGGTGGCGCCGCCCTGGGAGTCACCACCAGGGGGTTGCAGTGGGATCTGGTCGCAGCCGTCCTCCCCCACGGCACGACACATGGTGTGTCGAACTTGTTCGTCTCCCCCGTCGCCGACATCAAGGTCAACGAGGGATGTCTCCTCGCCGTGGTTCCCGGAGACGACCAAGACGCGGCTAAAAGTGGCCCTCCGAAGAGCCGATAACCTGACT
>JBAVPF010000480.1:0-6176 GCA_049692815.1 Acidimicrobiia bacterium | reverse complement strand
CTGCTCGACCGTGTCGACGTGAACGCGTTGATGGACCGGGTGGACTTGGATGCCCTGATGGAGAGGGTCGACGTGCGTGATCTCGTCGACCGGGCCGGGATACCGGACATCGTCGCCGAGAGCACCGGTCATCTCACGGGGAGCGCACTGGATCTGCTACGCAAGCCCATAGTCGGTTTGGACGAGATCATCTTCCGGAGCCTCAACCGCATGATCGGGCGGGATCCGAGCTCCTACCCGGCAGGGCCCGGGGAGTTGGTCTCGTGGGTGGATGGACAGAGCAGGGGAGTCCCGGCTGCGATCAAGACCGGGCGCTACGCCGGGCCCCTAACCCGGCTGCTAGCGGTTCTCGTCGATTCCTTCGTGGTGACTTTCGGCTTCACCCTGATCGTGGCGGGAATCGTCTTCTTCATTCGACTCTTCTCCCCGGACTTCACCGTCCCCGCCAACCCCGGTCTTCTCTATGGGGTGAGCCTGGTGGGATGGGCGTTCTTCTACCTGTGGTTCAGCCTCGCCGTCTTCGGGAGGACCATCGGCAAGATGCTTCTCGGCGTGCGTGTCGTCTCCAGCGATGGCGAAATCGTGCTCAAGGGCGGAAAGCCACTGATCAGGGTGCTGACCTATCCGCTCAGCTTTGCCGTTTTTGGCATCGGGCTGATCGGAGTGGTTTTCAACCCTGAACGTCAAGCGTGGCACGATCGGCTGGCCAAGACAGCCGTCGTATACGACTGGGGCAGCAGGACAGCGTCGATGCCGACACCACTGGCCGACTTCCTGCAGCGAAGGGGCGCAGACGGCTGATCAACGGTGCCCGCGTAGGCGGGCGGGATCGGTGCGGGCCGGGTCGACTCCCGCGGCGGTGAGGGCGGTGGGCAAAGGCTTACCGAGGGCGAGGGCTGCCAGGAGGGCCCCATAGGCGGGGGATGTCTGTATGCCGATACCTCCTTGGCCCACCAGCCAGAAGAAGCCGGGGGCCGTGGGGTCTTCACCTATCACCAGGTCGCGGTCGGGGGCGAACGTGCGGAGACCGGCCCACTGCGAGTTGACTGTTCTGATCTCGAGGTTCGTCGCCTCGTTGATTCGCTCGATGGCCAGGGCGACATCCTCCATGCGGGGACGGGCGTCCATCGGCTCGGAGGGCGTCTCCTCGGCCAGCGAGCAGAGGAACTGGACGCCATCGGGCTTCAGGTACCACCGTTCATCGGCCTCGACGATCATGGGCCACCGGGCAGAGCTCTCTCTCCCCGGCACCATGAACGCGGTGCGTCTCATCGGCTGGAGCCCGATCGGCTCCACACCTGCCATCGCGGCGACGAGATCACCCCACGCCCCGGCGGCGTCGACTACCGCTCCACAGGCGATCGTGTCGTCCCCGGCCGCCACTTTCCATCCGCTCCCATCCGTCTCGATGGCCGAGACGGGGGACTTCGTCCTCAGCTCTGCACCGTTGCTCCGGGCTATGCGCACATACGCCTGGTGGAGCCCGGCCACGTCGATGTCTGCGCCCGATTCCTCGAACAGGCCGCCACCCACCCACTCGGCGCGCATGATCGGGGCCATCTCCACCACCGATCCCGGCTCGAGGAGCCTGGCGTTGGCCCCATTCGCCCTTCCTTCCTCGGCGATCTCCTCCAGATGTGACGTGCCACCCATCGGGCTCACCCAGAGGACGGCGCGCGGCGAGAGGAGGGGGGCGTCGACCGAACCTTCCGGCGGGTCTTCGAGAAATGGTCTGGCCGCCTTGACCAGGGGTCTCGCACCCGCCGACCCGTAGTTCTCGACGAGCATCGCCGCCGACCGGCCCGAGGTGTGATATGCCATCGTGGTCTCCCTCTCGAGGAGAAGCACCGAGGCGTCGTAGGAGAGGTGTGCGGCTGCCGAGACTCCGGCGATCCCGCCACCGATGACAACGAAGTCGATCACGGATTGACGATAACCCGGCCGACGGCCCGGCGGTCAGCCACCCACTTCAGGGCATCCGCTCCCTCGTCGAGTGTGTATCTCTTCTGAATCAGCGGCGCGATCTTGCCGTCTGCCGCCCAACGGACGATCGTCGCGAAATTCTCACCGTGTCGCTCCGGCTCTTCTTGCGTGAACCTCCCCCAGAAGACGCCGACGAGGGAGTTCCCCTTGAGAAGCGGCAGGTTGAGGGGGATCTTCGGGATCTCCCCTGCGGCGAACCCAACAACGAGGAGTCGCCCATTCCACCTGGTGGAGCGGAGGGCCTGCTCCGTGGCGCCTCCGCCAACCGGGTCGTACACGACGTCCACGCCTCGGCCGTCGGTCAGTCGCTCGATGGCATCACGAATGGGCTCGCGGTCGTAGCGAATCACCTCATGAGCGCCCGCACGGGTCGCGGCCGATTCTTTCTCCTCGGATGAGACCGCGGCGAGGACCCTGGCTCCGAGGATGTTCCCGATCTGCACAGCAGCCATCCCGACTCCGCCCGAGGCACCGAGGACGAGAAGTGTCTCCTCGGATTGGAGCAAGGCACGGTCGACCAAGGCGTGATAGGAGGTCCCATAACCGGCCGGGAGGGTGCTCCCGGCGTCGAATCCGATCGACTCCGGGAGACGAGCTGCATTCTTGCTGGTCAGCACGACTTTCTCGGCCATGCCCCCGTAGGGGGCGAACCCGCAGACCCGGTCGCCCGGGGAAAAGCCTTCCGCTTGATTGGCCGCCACCACCGTCCCGGCCAGCTCGTACCCGGGGGAGAACGGGGGATCAGGCCGGATCTGATACTCACCTCTCACCATGAGGGTGTCGGCGAAGTTGACGGTGACGGCCTCGACGTCGACGAGGATGCTGCCAGGCCCCGGCTCCGGGTCCGGCAGTTCCCCTATGCGAAGCCCTTCGATGCCTGCGTAGTCGTCACAAATGAGTGCGCGCATGACCGCACACTAAGAGAGGCGCGGACTGGCTTGCTTCTGACACAATCGCCTCGTGCGCGTAGAGCCTCCCCCATCCCGGTTCTGGCTTCCGGAGCCCCGCTCCGCGGACGGGGATGTGGTCGCGGTCGGAGGGGACCTGATGCCGGGAACCATCCTCCAGGCCTATCGACGAGGGATGTTCCCAATGCATCTGCCCGATGGGCATCTCGGTTGGTGGTCGCCGATCGACAGGGCGGTGATTCCCCTCCACGGGCTGAAGATATCCCGCTCGCTGCGACAGTCGACGCGACGATTCCAGATCACCGTCGACGAGGGGTTCTCCGAGGTGATAGAGGGTTGTGCGTTCGCGGAGAGGCCCGACGGATGGATCAACGACGAGATCATCGAGGCATACACCGAGCTTCATCGTCTCGGGTGGGCCCATTCGATCGAAGTCTGGGATTCGGTGGGCGATCTCGCCGGGGGCCTCTATGGCGTGGCCGTCGGAGGCTTGTTCGCCGGAGAGTCGATGTTCCACGTCGCCCGGGATGCGTCGAAGGTTGCCCTGGTTCACCTGGTGGTGATGATGAGCGCCGGTGGTGGGAAGCTGCTCGACGTGCAATGGAAGACGGATCACCTGAAAAGTCTCGGTGCCGTGGTTATCGGACGTGACGCCTACCTGGACCTCCTGCCCGCCGCACTGGACAGCGATGGCCCTTTCCGAACGCGGCCCGCCGGGGGCAGGGGTTAGAGTCGAAGTGTGCTCTCGGGATCGGCACTTTGCGGGAAGTCGTAGCCGGCGTTGACCTGACCGCGATGGGTCGGCGTGTCGCCGATCGGGCACGTCTCATCGCAGAGGCCCATCACACCCTTCTCAGGCTGGTCCACGTCGCCGAGCCACCGGGCGAAGCGATGATCGATCCCGGCCTGGCCCGTCTCATGCGGGAGCATCAGACCGAGTCCGCTCGGGAGCTGAGTGAGTGGTGTCGCTCACGCAGCGATGTGGAAGTGACTCTGGAAGTGGTCAAAGGGTCTCCTTCGTGGGAGTTGACGGCTCGAGCGAAGAAGGCCGACCTCGTTGTGATCGGCTCTTCGACCATCGACGCCTTCACCGTGGGACCGACGGCGCGGAGAGTTGCCGAGATGGCGACCTCAGATGCCCTGGTGGTCCGACGCCAGCCACGGGTCCCATATCGACGAGTGATCGTGGCCGTTGATTTCTCCGAGGCGTCGCGGACCGCTGTGGTAAAAGCCAAGACACTGTTTCCCGACGCGGAAGTGACAGTGCTGTACTCGCTGCCGTCCCGCTTCGACCTGGTCCTGTCGAGGGCAGGGCTGTTCGCGGAGGAAGTCGACGCATCCCGCAGCTATCGCCTGGAGGCCGCCGCCGACCGTATGGCCGAGTTCACCCACTCCTGGAACGGCGCCCTGAGCACGGTCGTCGCCGACGGGCCTCCGACCGAGACGGTCGAGGAGGTGGTCAGACGGCGGAACGCCGATCTCGTGGTCGTCGGGAGCCGGGGAGCCAGTGCAACGAGGATGGTGCTCCTGGGGACGGTTGCCGAAAGTCTCGTCGCCCACGCCCCCTGTGACGTGTTGGTGGTGCGTGCCGGTGGCCAGTTCCGTCGACCCTGAGCGAAGACGGCTCGCCCACTGCCGGGTCACTCCACGAGGGTGTCGTCCTCGAAGCAATAGCGCCAGAATTCGAGAGGCTCGGCCGATTGGATCAGCGGGTGATTCTGGGATTCCCAGTGTGCCCTGGCATGACGGTTCTTGGATCGGTCACAGCACCCCACCTGGCCGCAGATGAGACACGCACGGAGATGGACCCACCGGTCACCCATCGCCACGCACTGATCACAGACCTTCGAGGCGGGTTTGGCGTCCTTGGTAAGGCTCTTGAAATGCTCACAAGTCACCATGACTTCTACCGGGTTCCTTCTACGCCTGGGACAGCGCCTTCTCGACGGCTCTCCTCACGTACACCTGAGCCAGGTGCGCCTTGTACTCCTCGGACCCGTAGAGGTCGCCGAGCACTGTGACCCCGTCCAGAGCTCGCTCCGCCGCCGCTGCCACAGCCGCCTTGGAGCCGTCGGTGCCGACCAGAGCCTGGCCGACCGCTTCGACGAGCATCGGTTTCGTACCGACGCCTGTGAGGGCGACGCGGGCGTCTTCGATCGTGTCGCCCGGTCTCTTGACCCATGCGGCCGCACCGGCCACCGCATAGTCGGAATGCCCGCCTCTCCTGCCGAGCTTGTCGTATGCCGAGCTCTCCCCGGGCCCTGACTTGGGGATGCGGATCTCCGTGAGTATCTCATCGGGCTCCAGCGCCGACGTGAGGGTGTCCACGCAGAACTCCGCCCCGGGGATCTCACGTGTGCCGTTGGGCCCGTGGGCGATCATCACCCCGGCCAGGGCGATCACTGCAGCCGGCTGATCGGCGGCGATATCGGCGTGGGCCAGCGAGCCGCACGTGGTCCCTCGGTTCCTCACCTGGACGTCACCGGTGAGGGCTGCGGCCGTGGCGAGGGCAGATGCGTGGTTCCCGATGAGATCGCTGGAAGCCGTCTCCGCGTGACACACAAGCGCCGGAATGGAGATGTGGTCGCCCTTGTCCTCGATCACGTCGAGACCGGGGATGCGACCGATATCCACGACCAGCGAGGGTGAAAACAATCTCATCTTCATGAGCGGGATCAGGCTCATCCCACCTGCCATCACCTTGGCGTCCCCGTTGCTCAGGGCGCTGACCGCCTCCTGAATCGACGAGGGTGCCACGTAGTCGAAAGTCCTCGGGAACAAGCTGTCCTCCTCGTCTCGTCGGGCTCGCTACACGGTTGCGAGCATCGGCATCAGTGCTCCGCCCATTCCGGTGATGGCGGCTCCTCCCCCCGAATCACCGCGCCGGCGTACTCGACTGCTCGAACGATGTTGTGATACCCGGTGCAGCGGCACAGGTTGCCTTCGATGCCATGCCTGATCTCGTCTTCCGTCGGATTGTCGTTGCGCTCGAGGAGCGCGGCGGCAGCCATGATCATCCCCGGGGTGCAGAACCCGCATTGCAGCCCATGACGCTCCCAGAATCCTTCCTGGACCGGGTGCAGGCCATCGGCCGGCGCGAGACCTTCGATCGTCGTGATCGTGGCTCCGTCCGCCTGCAAGGCGAACATGGTGCATGACTTCACGGCCTTCCCGTCCAGATGGACCGTGCATGCTCCGCAGTATCCCGTCTCACACCCCACGTGGGTGCCGGTGAGCCTCAGATGCTCCCGGATGAAATGCACGAGGAGCGTTCGTGGCTCCACG
>JBAVPF010000479.1:0-1948 GCA_049692815.1 Acidimicrobiia bacterium | reverse complement strand
TCCTCGATGTAGTCACTGTCGTAGAGGTCGGCCACGAGATAGGTGCCGTTCTCCACCATCAGGTCGATCGCCTCGTCGTCCAGGATCGAGCCGTGCTCGATGGAGCGGACACCGGCACGCGCCGCTCTCTTGATGCCCTCGGTCCCGTGGGCGTGGGCCGCGACGTGGGTCCCGTTCTCGGCGGCCGTCTCTACGGCGGCCCGGATCTCGTCCTCGGTGAACTCGGGAGCACCAGGGTTGGTGCCGGAGGTGAGGACGGCTCCCGTGGCGAGCACCTTGATCAGGTCGGCGCCATAACGGAGGATCTGCCGGACGTTGGATCGCATCTGGTCGACCCCTGACGTCACTCCGAAGCGGAGCTCGCGGGGAAGGACATCGTCGACGTCCACGGCGAGCCCGGTGATGTCCCCGCCGCCACCGGGGCAAGTGACGTAGGCGCCCGCCACCATCATCCTCGGGCCCTCGACCCACCCGCTGTCGATCGCATCCCGCAGGGCGACGTCGGTGAAGGCCCGCCACGTCCCCACGTCGCGCACGGTGGTGAACCCCGCCCTGATGGTCTCCGCGGCGTGCTTGACCCCGATGAGGGCATCCTGGGCTCCGGATCTCTGCACGATGGCGGCGAACCCGTGACCGTTGTCCAGCGGCGAGGCGAGATGGGTGTGGACGTCGATGAGCCCGGGGAGGATCGACATCCCTGGGAGTGTCATGGCCCCGACGGTCGTCGCCGGCCGCACCTCGGCAATCCGGTCGTCGTCGATGACGACCTCGTGGTGCTCGAGCATCCGGCCGGTGACGGAGTCGAACACCCGCTCGGGGCGGATCACGAAATGTGTCATGCCCTCAGCCTATGGAATCGGTGCCGGAGGTGGGATTCGAACCCACACGCCACTAGGGCACGGCATTTTGAGTGCCGCATGTCTGCCGTTCCATCACTCCGGCGAAGACATCGATTCTATGGTCAGCTCTTGGGTCCCACAAAGGTGTCCAGGAACGCCACATCCGCGGACCGGGCAACAGATGTGACCCGCGGATGGGACCGAGTCCAATGGACGTCGAGTGTGTCGAGAGCTGAAGTGAAGATCTCCAAGATGTCGTTCGACGCGTTCTTGAACATGTAGCGCGGATATTTGTACCGCTTCGTGCCGGACGGAAACCGACGGGTGATGGGATTGATGTGCCGGTTGCCGTCAGAATGGATCAGCCCACGAACCAGGGCTTCTGGGTGAGCGGCGACGATGCGCTCTTGCCACGGCTCGAGACTGATCTTGCGCTCGTGCTTTCGTCCTGGGCCATGCTGGGGGAACACACATGGCCAGTGTTTCCAGTAGGCGTTGACATCAACGCAGCCCTCCTTCAGAGCAAAACCCACCTTGTCGACACCGCGGACGATCACGATGTGGCTGGCAATCTCATTGATGATGTCGGGGTATCTCAGATCGCATGTGATCCTCAGCTGAAAGACATCCTTGGGTGCGTTCCAAATCCACCCGTCACCCAGGTAGACGCCGAGCAGGTAGGCATAGGCCTCCTCATCGATCCACCCCTTGTCGCAACGAAAACAGGTTGTTGTTGCCGAGGGACGCCTGCCCGACCATGAAACGGTGCGGCCACCGCTCCCGGCCTGCATACCGACACGCCAGTCCCGGATCGTGCCGCGGGGGATTCCGAGACGTCGGCCCACATCGCAGTCGTTGATCCCTTGGCGAATCAGGTCCAGCGCTCGCTGATACTCCGCTTCCGGTCTCATCATTCGAACGTACGGTCGGGCGGTGACAAATTCCGCGGTGGGCACCGATACCCTGGGTCCTGTCGTGAATCGCCTTCACCGCAAGCTGTTTCGGCTCAACGACCAGATCCGCCGTCTTCAGGAGGAGGCGGCCGGTGTCGCCGCCGAGCTCGAGTTTCACCGCTCGATCAACGACGACGCCCAAAGGGATGCCGCCGT
>JBAVPF010000478.1:0-10264 GCA_049692815.1 Acidimicrobiia bacterium | reverse complement strand
GGCGCGCGGGGCCGACGGTTATGCTTCCCGCCGGTCATGGCGATGGGCGGTCGGATTTGAAGCTGGAGCTCCGGAACGTCACCAAGAGATTTCCAGGGGTCGTGGCGAACGATTCCGTCGACCTGAGCGTCGAATCTGGTGAGATCCTCGGCCTCCTCGGCGAGAACGGTGCCGGCAAGACCACCCTCATGAACATCCTCTACGGGCTCTACTCCGCCGACGAGGGTGAGATCATCATCGACGACCGTGTCATGCACTTCGATGGCCCTGGTGACGCCATCGCTGCCGGCATCGGGATGGTCCACCAGCACTTCATGCTCGTGCCGGTCTTCAACGTTACTGAGAACGTCGTCCTGGGAGTTGAGCCCACCGTCGGTCCCGTAGGGACGATCGACCTCGGCGAGGCCCGACGGGAGGTGGAGGAGATCTCGAGCCGGTACCGGCTCGACATCGACCCCACCGCCGTAGTGGAGGATCTCCCGGTCGGCATCCAGCAGCGCATCGAGATCATCAAGGTTCTGTTCCGGGATGCCTCGATAATCGTCTTCGACGAGCCAACGGCGGTGCTCACTCCTCAGGAGGTGGAGGAGTTCTTCAAGATCATGAACGGTCTCAAGGAGTCGGGCAAGGGCATCATCTTCATCACTCACAAGCTGGGCGAGGTCCTGGAAGTGGCGGATCGCGTCGCGGTGCTGCGACGGGGCCGGGTAGTGGGCGAGGTGGATCCCGAGGAGGCCACGAAGGAGCAACTGGCCGAGCTGATGGTGGGCCGACCGGTCGATCTCGTTGTCGACAAGGAGCCGGCTCAGCCCGGCGAGGTGGTGCTGTCGGTCAGGGACCTCCTGGTGCGGGATGACCGGCAGCGCACGGCCGTCGACCACGTCAGCTTCGAAGTTCGGGCCGGTGAGATCGTCGGCGTCGCCGGGGTTCAGGGCAACGGCCAAACCGAGCTGGTGGAGGCGTTGACCGGGCTCAGCCTGCCACTGGGAGGGCATGTCTTCCTCGGCGGGGAGGACATCACGCTGGCTTCCCCACGCAGGCTCCATCGAGCGAGCGTCGCCCATGTTCCGGAGGATCGGCAGCGGTCGGGGCTCATCCTGGACTTCGATGTCGCCGAGAACATCGTCCTCGACAGCTACTACGCCGAGCCCTACAGCCACGGCTTGCGGATGGATTGGGGCTACGCCCATCGGCACGCAGATGAGCTGATCACGCAGTACGACATACGCACTCCGTCCTCGTACGTGACCGCCGGCAACCTGTCGGGCGGGAACCAGCAGAAGCTGATCGTCGCTCGCGAGTTCGCCCGTGACACCAGGCTGATCATCGCCTCTCAGCCCACCCGTGGCATCGACGTCGGCTCCATCGAGTACATACACAGCCGGATCGTCGAAGAGCGTGACAACGGGGCGGCGGTCCTCATCGTCTCCAGCGAGCTGGACGAGATCCTGGCCCTGGCAGATCGGATCCTGGTCATGTACCGGGGCAGGATCGTGGCCGAGGTGAACAGGGAGGATGCCACACCATCCCAGTTGGGCCTCTACATGGCGGGATCGGTGGCATGACCCACGAACAGGTGCCGACCACGGAGAAGCCGACTCCCGACGAGCCCCGTTGGATGCAGCGAATCGCCCCGCGCGACGTCGACTGGACCACCCTCGTCATCATTCCCCTCCTGGCGGTGCTGTCGGCGCTGATCATCGGCGCCGTCCTCATCGTGCTGACCGACGGGTTCGGTGCGGTCCTCCCCGCCTACTGGGCGCTCTTCAAGGGGGCCTTCGTCGGATGGAGCTCCATCTCCGAGACCCTGCTGGCGGCAACTCCGTTGATCCTCGCCGGTCTCTCGGTGGCCGTCGGCTTCCAGGCGGGCTTGTTCAACATCGGGGCCGAGGGCCAGATGACCATCGGAGGCCTGACCGCCGTGATCGTCGGCTTCAACTTCGAGGGCCTGCCGCTGGTGATCCATCTGCCGCTGGCCGTCCTCGCTGGGTTCCTCGGAGGTGCGTTGTGGGGCTTCATCCCCGGCATCCTCCGCGCCCGGACCGGGGCCCATGAGGTGATCACGACGATCATGCTCAACTTCATCGCCTATCGCACCCTCGACTACATGTTGAAGCTGCCCTTCATTCAAAAGGAGGGGAGGTTCGACCCTGTCTCGAAGGACGTCCTCGACAGTGCCACCTATCCGTCGATCCTCAAATGGCTGCCCGTCGAGAATGCCGACAGGCTGCGGCTCCATCTCGGCTTCATCGTGGCCCTCGCCGTTGCCTGGCTCGTCTACTGGATCCTCTACAAATCGACCATCGGGTTCGAGTTCCGGGCCGTTGGCGCCAACCCTCATGCTGCGAAGTACGGGGGCATCGGCGTGGCCACCGCGATTGTGCTGGTCATGGCGCTCGCGGGCGGTCTGGCCGGCATGGCAGGTGGCAACGAGACGCTGGGAGTCCTGGGTCGAGCCACCCCCGGTTTCACGGCTCAGATCGGCTTCGACGCCATAGCCCTCGCCCTGCTCGGGCGCTCCCACCCCGGTGGTGTTGTCCTGGCTTCGATCCTGTTCGGCGCGCTGCGTGCAGGCGGGCGCACCATGCAGGCCCAGAGTGACGTGGGGATCGACCTGATAGTCGTGGTCCAGGCGCTCATAATCGTGTTCATCGCCGCTCCCGAGCTGGTCCGGGCGATCTATCGGGTGAAGGGGGGCAAGAAGCAGGGCCAGGTCACGAGGGGGTGGTCGACTTGACCGCGGTCACCGGATCGATGGAGCTGGTGCGCGCCCCGGCCGAGGTCCGCCGGGCTCGCATCCTCGGGATCACCTACCTCCTCCTGGCGGTGGTCGTGTACTTCGTGTTCGCAGCAGGCACCGAAGGAGACGTCACCTTCCGGTTCGGCGAGCAGGCCGGTGACCTGGACTGGACGGTGTCGGCGTCTCTGCTGGCCACGGTGGCGGCAATCATCTTCGGGTTCCTCGGCGGGGTGCAGATCACCAAGGGATTCGGGTCAAAGACGAACCTCGTCCTTGGTGTCGCCATGGGAGTCTTCGCCTTCACCTTCCTCGGCTGGGCAGGGGCCGGGAAATCGATCGGCATAGTCGGGATCCTGGTCACGACGGTGGCCGCGGCCACACCGATCGCGTTCGGTGCGCTGTCGGGGGTCATGTGTGAGCGCGTGGCTGTGATCAACATCGGGATCGAGGGGATGCTGCTCACCGGCGCGTTCACCGGCGCCGTGGTGGGCACGGTGCTCAGCCCAGTCCTGGGGATCGTCGGCGCCACACTGGCCGGTGGGGTGATGGCTCTCGGGTTGGCCGTGCTCGCCATCAGATACCGGGTGGATCAGATCATCGCAGGTGTCGTGATCAACATCTTCGCCCTCGGCATCACCTCGTTCCTCAGCGCGCAGGTGCTGGTCGAGAATGCGTCCGAGCTCAACAACCCTGGTGTCCTCGGCCCCTTGCGCATCCCTCTGCTCGCTGACATACCCGTCTTGGGCCGGATCCTCTTCAACCAGAACATCTTCGTCTACGTGCTCTACTCCCTGGTCGGGGTGATGACCTATCTGCTGTTCCGGACTCGCTGGGGTTTGCGCTCGCGGGCGGTGGGTGAGCATCCCAAGGCGGCGGACACCCTCGGCATCGACGTGTTCCGCACTCGCTACCGCAACGTCTTCTACGGCGGGATGATCGCCGGGTTCGGCGGGGCATACTTCACCCTCGGCTCGGTGGGCTCGTTCAACGAGAACATGACGGCGGGAAGGGGCTTCATTGGCCTGGCCGCCATGATCTTCGGGCGATGGCACCCTGTTGGCGCCCTGGCCGCCGCTCTGGTCTTCGGTTTCGCCGAATCACTGCAGATAAGGCTCAGCATCCTCGACGTCGGCATCCCCTCCGAGTTCCTGCTCATGGCGCCCTACGTGGTGACGATCATCGTCGTCGCCGGGGTGGTGGGTGCGGCGCGCCCGCCGGCCGCCGACGGCCAGCCCTACATCAAGCAGTAGAGCGTCTAGCCGTCGCTGGCCGGTGCGGTGGTCTCCGTGGTGGTGGGGGTCACGGGCCTTCCCACGATCACGATCTCGTCGATGGCCAGCTCACCGTAACGGTTCTCCTGCACGATCTCCGACTCGTACGCCGACACGACCTTGATCTGAAGGGTCGTGGTGTTGAGCGCCGTATAGCGGACGATTTGGGTGCCCTGCTGGTCTTCAATCGTCGCCGGGACCTCGGTCAGCGAGTCCTGGGCGACGATCGTGATCCCCTTGGCCCGGTAGTTCTGCTTGAACCGCACGGGGTCGTCGATGTTGGTCCACTGGATCTCCGAGATGGCGATCGGCTCCCGGAAGGTGAACGTGATCAGGATCCCGTCGTTGGCCACATCTTCCCAGACGACCTGGTACTCGTTGCCCTGTCCTGTCGTGCCCGAGATGAGGTTGTTGCAGATCAGGCTCCCGATGCCCTGTGGGTCGCACGACACGGAGAGCACGTCGATTGGCGCCGCCTCGGCGATATCGGGCACGGTGGTGGATGTCGTCGTCGTGGACGTCTCGGCGTTGGTATCCCCGCCACTGAAGATGTTCACGAACAGCGCGATGAGGATGACTGCGAGGAGGAGCCCGCTTATGGCCAATGCGGCGCGAACCCCGGCCGTTGCCTGCACCGCGGGCCGGGGTGCCGTCGGCAGTGGTCCCTGGCTGAGCCGGGCCCCGCATTCCTGGCAGTGCCTGTTGTTGCCCGGGTTCACCGCCCCGCATGTGGGGCAGGTGATCTCGGCCCTACCCGTTCGGCGGGGTGGCTCGGATGCCGGGTCATCGCCCGTGGGCGGTGCGTCTTCGAGGGAGAACTCCTCATACCCACTGTTGGTCGCACCGGGGCCATCGGAGGAGACGCTGATCACCGCACCGGACGGTCGTGAGGGTCGCGAACGGGGAGCGGGCGCGGCCATGGGGTCGAGGAACGAGCCACAGTTCGGGCAGAATTGCTCGTCACTGGCGACACTCGCGCCACACTGCTCACATGTCTGCGAAGCCACTTCCCTCCTTCGACGTTATTGTGCCACGGGATGCTGTTCGCGGCTGTGAGAACCTATGAGCCATGGACTATGTGGGACGTTGTGGGTGGAGTCCTCCTGGCGGGGTGCCTCCTGGGGATCTTGATTTTCTCACTTGGCCGCGACAATCGTTAACTCTAAATGGCAAGTTCTTCCACGTTCCATTGTGACTCGTGCGGATACCGCTCACCCAAATGGATGGGCTTCTGTCCGCAGTGTGGCTCATCCGACGCCCTTTCGGAGGCAACGGCGCCGAGCGTTTCCCACAGCCATCGCACTGCAACCACTGTCTCCATGGGTGCAGCCGCGGCAAGCCGTCTCGAGAGACTCTCCACGGGGTGGTCTGAGATAGACCGGGTGCTGGGAGGGGGCCTGGTCCCGGGCTCGGTGATGCTGCTGGGTGGTGAGCCAGGGGTTGGCAAGTCCACACTCCTGCTCCAGATGGCAGGGGGCCTCGCACGGGGGGGCCAGAGCGTCGTCGTCGCCAGTGCGGAGGAATCACCACATCAAGTGGCGATGCGGGCGGAGAGGACCGGGGTCATCTCCGACCAGGTCGAGTTGGTCTCCGACGACGACGTCGACGCCATCGTCTCGCTGGCCGAGCAGACGCGACCGTCGGTTCTCGTCGTCGACTCGATCCAGACCGTGGGCGTGGGGGAGATCACATCGGCTCCCGGCAGCGTGGCCCAGGTGCGGGAGAGCGCCTCGCGTCTCATCCGACTCGCCAAGACGTCGGGAGTGGTGGTCGTCATCGTGGGCCACGTGACCAAGGAGGGTGGTCTGGCGGGGCCCAAGATCCTCGAGCACATGGTCGACGTCGTCCTGTATCTGGAGGGCGATCCCGACCACGGGTTCCGGGTTCTCCGCAGCAGTAAGAACAGATTCGGGGCGACACACGTCTCAGGGATGTTCGACATGCAGGGCGACGGCCTCGTCGAGGTGGAGGATCCTTCGAAGATGTTCCTCGCCGGTTGGGAGACCACTGTGCCGGGGACGATCGTCTACCCCGCGGTGGAAGGGAGGAGGTCGGTTCTCGTCGAGATCCAGGCGCTGGTGGCGCCCACCAACCAGGCACAGCCGAGACGGTCCGTGCGAGGCCTCGACGCAGCCCGTATCAACCAGGTCATAGCCGTGTTGGCGCGTCATGCCAGTGTGGACCTCAGCGACAAGGAGGTCTACGTCAATGTGGTCGGGGGCTGGCGGCTCGACGAGCCCGGGTGCGACCTCCCGGTGGCCCTCGCACTGGCCTCGTCAGCGGCCGACGAGCCGTTGGGCCGGCTGGCGGCCTGGGGGGAGATCGGTCTGGCAGGGGAGGTCAGGAACGTTCCCATGGAGACGCGCCGAGTCGAGGAGCTCAACCGCATTGGCTTGGAACGGAGGGTCGCCCCCGCAGGTGGAGCACCCATGCGTCTCGCCGATGCTCTTGCGCAGGCCGGTCTCTGATGGCTATTCGACCCGTACGACGGTGATAGCCTGAGCGGTCGTGGGTGGATCATCGATCAACGAGACTCTGGAACGGCTCGCGCCGGGCACCCCGATGCGAATCGCTCTCGAGCGCATCATCCAACAGGGAAAGGGCGGACTGGTCGTGCTCGGCCACAATCAGAGCGTGAGCGCCGCCAGCTCGGGAGGTTTTCGCCTCAACGGCGCCTCGTTCACCCCGGCCCGCCTGGCCGAGTTGTCGAAGATGGACGGCGGGATAGTCCTCGACAACAGCTGGGGGACCATCCGCGACGCAAACGTCCACTTCACTCCGGACGGATCGATCCCCACCGACGAAACCGGCGCCCGACATCGCACGGCTGAGCGTCTGGCCAGGGAGACGGGTGTGCCCGTCGTGGCGGTGAGCGAAGGCCGTCGTGTGGCCACCCTCTTCTACGGTGACCAGAAGATCGAGCTGGCCACCCCCACAGAGGTGGCTGCATATGTCAACCAGGAGCTACAGAGCCTGGAGCGTCTGCGTAGCAGACTCGATGAGGCGGAGAGCCGTCTCAGCCGTCTCGAGGTGACCGGGCTAGTCACCTATCGCGCCGTGGTCACCGTCGTGCAGCGAGTCGAATTGGTATTGCGTCTGGGGGCCGTCATTCGTCATCGCACCCTCACGCTCGGCGACGAAGGCCGGCTGGCGACATTGCAGTTGAACGACATCCTCACCGGCGTGGGGGCGACCGAGGAGGCCGTCCTGCAGGACTATCTCCGTCCCCTGCGCTCTGGTGCAGTCGACCGGGCCCGGGCCAGGCTGGCGGAGCTCTCCGGCCCCGATCTCGAAGATTCGACGCGGGTGGCCAAGGAGCTCGGTTTCTCGGATCTCGACGACCCTGCCGACTCACGCGGCCATCGGATCCTCTCGCAGGTGGGAAGACTGCCCGACGGGGTGCGCGAAGACATCATCCGCCACTTCGGCTCGGTGACCAAGCTGCTCGGCGCCACGGAGTCGCAGCTGATATCCGTCGAGGGGGTGGGGGAGACCCGGGCGCGGCAGCTGTCGAACTTCCTGCGACGGCTCGAGTCGGCTGCCCACGAGTGGGAGCCCGTGCTGGATTGACACGGCTGCGCTGTAGACTGCGCCACCGTCTATGGCTCAGTCGACCAAGTTTTCGGTAGGTGACAAGGTGGTTCATCCCCAGCATGGGGCGGCCACCATCGAGAAGAAAGTCCGTCAGACGTTCGACGGCGCCCGCAAGGACTACTTCATCCTTGATATCGCCACCGAGCAGCTCACCGTCATGGTCCCGCTGGAGAAGGTCGATGAGCTGATCAGGCCGGTCATCTCGAAGACCAAGTCGCGGGAGGTGCTGCGCTCTCTCAAGGGCGAGCCGGAGGAGGCAGGCTCCAACTGGAGCCGCTGGTACAAGGTCCTCAACGAGAAGATGGTCTCCGGCGACATATTTCAGGTGGCCGAGGTGGTTCGGGACCTTTCCTATGCACAGCAGACCAAGGGGATAAGCCCCGCTTTGAAACGCATGTTGTCCAAGGCGCGTCTCACTCTCAGCTCGGAACTGGCCTTCAGCCTCGAAGTCGACGAGGAAGAGGCCATCAAGAAGCTCGATCGCGCCCTCCCCAAGATCGAACCGGTCGAGGAGTGACGTCGGGACCCGTGGTATCTGGGTCCAGGGTCGGGTGGGGCTTCGACGCCCATCGTCTCGACGGTCCGCCACCACTGAAGCTGGGGGGAGTGGTCGTCTCCGAGACCCAGGGTGTGACGGCCACCTCGGACGGAGATGTCCTGGCTCATGCGGTCACCGACGCCCTGATGGGCGCCTGCGTCCTCGGTGACATCGGCGACCACTTTCCTTCGGACGACCCTCTGATGGATGGGGTGGATTCGCTCTTCCTCCTTCGCCAGGCGGCGACGATGGCCACTGCGGCGGGCTGGAGAGTCGCACATCTGGACGTCACCGTGATCGCCGAGAGCATTCGGATCTCGCCCCACAGGACCGAGATCGTTTCCCGTGTCGCCGACGCCGTGGCGGCGCCGACCGCGGTGGTGTCGGTCAAGGCAACCACGACGGACGGTCTCGGCTTCGCGGGCAGGGGTGAGGGCATCGCGGCCATAGCCGTGGTGACCATCGAGCCGATGAGCTTGCCCGCTTAACATCCCGCCGATGATCCGCGTCCACAACACGATGGGTCGCGCCACTGTCGACTTCGTCACCAGAGACGAAGGGAAGGTGGCCATCTATGTGTGCGGACCGACGGTGCAATCGGAGCCACACGTGGGCCATGGGCGTTATGCAGTCTCCTTCGACGTGATCCGCCGCTATCTGGCGTGGCGTGGCTACGACGTCACCTACGTGTCGAACGTGACCGATGTGGAGGACAAGATCATCGCGGCCGCATCCGAGTCGGGTGAGCCGGTCGAGGAGCTGGCATCGCGTATGGCGGAGCGGTTCGCCGACAGCTTTCGCAAGCTGGGAGTGCTACCCCCGGATATCGAGCCCAAGGCAACGGATCACATCCCGGAGATGCTCGAGCTCATCCAGAGACTCCTGGACAGGGGCCTGGCCTATGTGAGGGATGGCGACGTCTTCTTCTCGGTCAGGTCGCTGGAGGGATATGGGCGTCTGTCGGGGAGACGGCCGGACGAGCTTCGCGCCGGTTACCGCATCGAGGTCGGGGAGACGAAGGAGGATCCCCTCGACTTCGCCCTTTGGAAGGCGACCAAGCCGGGGGAGCCGGTCTGGGATTCGCCCTGGGGACCGGGTCGTCCCGGATGGCACATCGAGTGCTCCGCCATGGCCGAGAAGTACCTGGGGCGCGATTTCGACATCCACGGGGGTGGTCTCGACCTGGTGTTCCCCCATCACGAGAACGAAGTGGCCCAGAGCGAGGGGGCGTCCGGGGAGACGTTCGCCCGCTATTGGCTCCACAACGGGATGGTGAACCTCGGAGGAGAGAAGATGGCCAAGTCGACGGGTCGTCTCGTCGACCTGGAGTCGGTCCTCGCCAGACACGGGGGGAAGGCCTTGCGATTTCTCTATGCCCGGGCCCACTACCGGTCGCCGATCGAGTACTCCGAGGAGCTGTTGGCCGATGCCGCCGAGTCGCTGGGTCGGCTCGAGCGCTTTCGCACCAGGGTGGAGGCGGGGGCTTCCGACCAGGGTGCCGTCAGTGTCTTTCGAGACGCCATGGATGACGACTTCGGCACTCCACAGGCGGTGTCGCTCATGTTCGATCTCGTCCGCGAGGGGAACAAGGCCCTGGACGAGGGCGGGGATGCCTCTGCCTTGGCAGGAGCGGTCGAGGAGATCGTGTCGGTGCTCGGGATCGACGATGCCCTCCCCCCGCCGAGCCGGGCCGATGGGATGGGCGACGACGAGATAGCGGATCTTGTCGCTGCGAGGGACGCAGCACGCTCCGAGCGACGCTTCGAGGAGGCGGATCGCATAAGGGACGAGCTGGCCGGTGCAGGCGTGACCATAGAGGACGGGCCCGATGGCACCCGCTGGGTACGGAAGTAGGGTCGAAGGGGTACACGCCGTCACCGCGGCCGTCGAAGCCGGTCGGGTGCGGAGGTTGTTCGTGGAGAGACGTCGGATGGCGCGTCTGGGTCAGATCGTGTCCGTTGTCGACGATTCTGTGATGACCGTCGTCGATGACGTGAGGAGCATGGCCGAGACCGGGGCTCCTCAAGGAGTGGTTGCGGAATGCACGCCGATCGACCCGGTGACGCTGGAGAGCCTCACGGTCGATGGCGCGGCCATCATCGCCCTCGATCACATCGAGGA
>JBAVPF010000477.1:0-12627 GCA_049692815.1 Acidimicrobiia bacterium | reverse complement strand
CACGTCTGCAGTGACGTCGAGCATCCCGTCGTCACGCTCTTCGATGTCGGTCACCCGGACCACCAGCGCGTGGGGTAACTCGTCACGGAGCCGATCGAGGAACTTCTCCCGAACGATCTCGGCGATCACCATGGACTCGGGCAGATCGGTCGACATGTCCTCCGGGTAATACGGCGGGCCTTCAGGGAGGGTCTCCACCAGATGGGCCACCAACTCCGCCACGCCTTCGCCCGTCCTGGCCGAGATCGGGTAGTAGTGCTCGAACGGCCATTGCGAGGCCTCGACGAGTTGGGTGACGGTCTCCGAGCGGCGCGCAGCATCCACCTTGTTGACGGCTACGACCGTGTCGGCCTTCGACTCGATTAGCCGGTCGGCGATCAGCCGGTCGCCGGGGCCGATCGGCATGGTTGCATCGATCAGGAACAAGGCCACGTCACACTCGGCGAGGGTGCCGTAGACGAGGGCGTTGAGCCGGGACCCCAACTCTGTCTTCGGTTTGTGCAGCCCGGGTGTGTCGACGAGGACCAACTGATAGCCCTCCCCGTGCACCACTCCCCTGATCGCGTTTCTGGTGGTCTGCGGTCGTGTCGAGGTGATGGTGACCTTGCTACCCACCATGGAATTGACCAGTGTCGATTTTCCCACATTGGGTCGCCCGACGACCGCTACGAACCCCGACTTCACGCGGTGTCGATCCGTTCTGCAGCCGTCACCGTGACTTCGGCGACCCTTCTGCCCTGCATCCGGGTCACCGCTATGTCGAGCCCCTCGAAGGCAAACACCTCGCCCTCCTCCGGCACTCTCTCCGCCAGGCCGAGAACGAGACCACCGACCGTGTCACCCTCAAAGTCCCCCATCTCCACTCCGACGAACTTGCAGAAGTCGTCGATGGGCATCCTGCCGTCCACCCACCACCCGTCCCCGCGACGGGCGATCATCTCCTCCTCGACGTCGGTTTCGTCGGCGATCTCGCCCACCAGCTCCTCGAGAAGATCCTCGATCGTCACCAGACCGGCCACGTCGCCGTACTCGTCTACGACGACCACTTGATGGATATGCGATTCCTGCATCTCTCCGAGCAGCGATGCCGCCAGCTTCGTCTCGGGCACGAACTCCACAGGCCGCATGACCTCCGCCACCGTTTCGGGGCGGGCGCTGCTGTCGGTGAGCATCGACAGGAGATCCCTGACGATGACCATCCCGACCACGTCACCATCTGATGTCACCGGGATGCGTGAGAAACCTTCCTCGGTGGACAGCCGGATGAGCTCCTCGATGGAGCCGGTCAGGGTGATGGTCACCATGTCGGGCCTCGGAGTCATCACCTCGCGGACGATCGTCTCACCGAACTCGAGCACGGAGTCGATCAGTTCGCGCTCCTGCTCCTCGGCATCCTCGTCCTCGATCTCGATCGGCTGGTCCTCTTCGGCCTCCATCTCCGGGATGAGCTCGTTGGCCCAGCCGCCGAGGAGCATGGCTGCACGGATCAGTCGATGCGAGCGATAGGCGATCGGGCGGGGGCTCAGGGAGCCCAACCTGCGAGGAATCAGGTCGCCCAAGAGGAACACGAGCAGACCCGCACCAAGGGCCATCAGTAGAGCACCCGACGACGTGGCATCGTGCGCCAGGAAAGCGGCGACGAGGGCGGCGCCAATTACCAGCAGCGCCGAGGCGACGACCCCGACGGCAGGGGAGATCGTCTCACGGTCGTCGAGGAGATCAGCGACCGCACTTGCACCCTTGTGTCCATCCGAGGCGTCACGCAGGGCATCCGCTCTGGGGATACGGGCAACGGCCGAGCCGGCTGCCCGCAGCCACGCCGCAATGAGCACCAGGACGATTGCGACGACCGGGGCGGCCGCCGTCATCGCCGTGTCCTTCCGACGAGGGCGAGGAGCTGACGCTCCCTGGACTCCATCCTCTCGGCCTCGTCATCGTCCACGTGGTCGTAGCCGAGGAGGTGGAGGATGCCGTGTGTGACCATGAGCGTCATCTCATCCTCGAAAGGGACTCCGAGGTCGGCAGCCTGGCGCCGCACGTAGCTCGGCGATATCACGACATCGCCCAACATGAGTGGAGGGCCCAGCGGGTCCGGATCCGGAACGACACCCGGGACGAGCGACTCGACCGGGAATGCCAGCACATCGGTCGCTCCCCCTCGATCGAGGAACCGCTGGTTGTAGGACGTCATCTCGCCCTCGTCGACGAAGAGAAGCGTCACCTCGGCGGCCTCCGGATAGCCCTCCTCTTTCATGATCAACTCGGCGAGATGATGGAGATCACCCAGGGGAACGGCTTCCGTCTGCTCGTCTGCGATGAAGACGCTCACGAGGAGATTGGCACCGGGGTTCTAGGCGCCGGGTCCTCCATCAGCTGCCGGGGAAGTTGGGGTACGCGATCCGCTGATGGTAATGACCCTTGAGGGAGTCGAGGAAGGCTCGCCGGATCTTGGTGAGCTCGCCGAGGGTCAGAGGTGACTCGGAGAGCTGGCCGTCTTCCAGCTTCTCGTCCATGACCCGGTTGACCACCTTCTCTATCGAGTCGGCCGAAGGCTCCTCAGACTGAAACACCGCGCGGCATGCGGCTTCGAGGGAATCGGCCAGCATGAGGATGGCGGACTCTGCTGTTCGCGGCTTGTGCCCGATGTGTCTGAAGTCGTCGATGTCCACATCGTGGCCCTGACGCTGCCTGGCCTTCTCGTAGAAATAGCGCATGACACCGTCGCCATGATGGCTGACGATTCCTTCGGTTACCTCGGTCGGGATCTTGTATCGGCGTGCCAGCGCCACACCGGCCGGCACGTGGTTCCGCACGATCTCAGCCGATTCCCTCGGATCCAGGTCGTCGTGAGGGTTTGCCATGCCGAACTGGTTCTCGATGAAGTACGTCGGGTTCTCCGTCTTCCCCAGGTCGTGGTAATAGGCCATGGCCCGAGCGAGAAGGGCGTTAGCGCCGATGGCCCTGGCGGCCGCATCGGCGAGCGTTCCCACCATGAGCGAATGGTTGAACGTGCCGAATGCCTCCTCCTGGAGCATCTGAAGCGCCTCGTGATTGCGATCCGTGAGATCGAGCAGACGCAGCGTCGTCGTGATGTCGAACGCTGACTCGAAGAACTGCAGCGCAGCCAGACCAAGTAGTGAGGAGAGAGCAGAGACACCGAATGCCCAAACCACCGAGACGGTCACGACGTTGACCGTGACGTCATTTGGACCGACGTGGAAGAACCACGACGTCCCTGCCGCGATCACGGCAGCCACGACGGAAGAGAACACGACGGCGTTGCGGAAAGCGCCCCTCGAGCTAACCGACGATACGAATGGGATCGGGGCAAGGGCAGCGAGGATGGCGTACACAGTCGCTCCCGTGTCCAGCGTGCCGACAGCCGTGAGGACGCCGAGGGACAACGCCATCAGTATCGCTATTCGCTGGTCGAAGAGCACAGCGGTGACGAATCCAAACACAACCGCCGGAAGTACATACCAGCCAAACGAGTCGCTCAGAGCGAGAGTCCCACGGACCGCACCGCCGGCGAGGACGATGAGGATGCCCAGCAATGCGATCTTCCGGGGACGAGCCCAGAACTCAGGTCGGAAACGGGCCAGGTAGAGCCCGACCAGGCCGACAAGCACGCCAATCAGCACGATGAGCCCGATAGATGGCTGCTCCTCGATGGTCGGGACGGCAGTGGCCTTTATGGCAGCTACTTCGAGTGCGGTGAGGACCTCGTCCTGTCGAACGATGATCTCGCCCTCCTGATAGTCGACCTCGACCGGGTCTACTTGATCAGCCTGTTGCTCCTGCTGATCCGCCCAGAGTTGCTCGTTGACGAGCAGGTTCGCCTCCAGATTGGCTGCCACCACCTTGGCCGCGGCGTCGCTTCCCGCCTCGTCGGCGCCCGTGTCATCTTGAAAGACGATGCGGGGGTTGTCGGTGACGCTGACCTGAGCTTGATTGACCTGGCCAACCTGGATGCCTGCGGCCAGGGCGAGGGTGGCCTCGTCACTGGCGACTGCCTGGATCTTGGGAAGATGGAGCGGCTCATCGAGGGCAGCCCGAACGACATCATCCGCGGCGACTCCCGCCAGGTACATCACCGTGTCTTCGGGGAGTGCCGGATGATCGGCCGTGATCGTCCTGGACACCTCTGAGATGTCACGCGGATTCACCTTGAAGCCGACAGCGTCGGCCTCGCAGGTGTCACCCGGATTGCAGTCGAGCAACTGGCCTATGTTTTCCGTGTTGGGGAGATACCCGGCGGGGATCTCCGGGTCGGCCGTAGAGACGACCACCAGCGCCGGGCCCCCGGCGTACTCGTAGGTCCAGTTGCCCTCGGCGTCGGTCGTGACTGTCTCGTCACCGTCGTAAGTGGTGACGGTCACCGTTATCCCCTGCATCCCCTTATCGGTTCTCGTCTGGTCGACATCAGGGTCGAACGTCAGATCACCGTCGACATCGATGAACACTGTCCCAGTCAGCACAGCGGGGTCCGATGTCTCCGGGACCGAGGTCTGACCTGCCTGGTCTGTCGTATCCGTCTCCTGTTGAGGCAGTACAGGAATCTCGCCGACTGCGCCGGTCGTCTCGTCACCGATGGCAAGGGCTCCGAGCTCATCGAAGACGGCGCGAACATTGCCCACAACCCGCCCCTCGACCTCGGAGTCCCTCTGAAGGGGCGGAAGGACCGCGTCCCGCGCCTCCTGCTTCAGTCTCTCGGTCTCATCAACGTCGACCACCCGCGCGTACTGCCCGGCGGTGTAGTCCTGCTCGGCAAGCTCACCGGGCACCAGGTCCTTGGTCTCAGAAACACTCCCGATCGACAGGACCGCCCATGCGGCCACCACCGTGGCGAGGAAAATCGCTCCGCGAACGACCCAGGAGCGTGTCATGCAATCTCGTTCGACTCGAACCGGGCGTAGGCCTCGACGATCGAGGCCACAATGCGATGGCGGACCACGTCGCGGGAACCGAGCTCGACGAAGGCAACACCCGGGATTCCCTGGAGAATCTGGCGGACGACGCGCAATCCGGAGCGCCGATCCGTGGGAAGATCGGTCTGACTGGCATCTCCGGTGATGATCATCTTGGAATTGAACCCGAGCCGGGTCAGAAACATCTTCATTTGCTCAGGTGTGGCGTTCTGCGCCTCATCGAGGATGACACAGGCGTCATTGAGAGTCCTTCCACGCATATAAGCGAGCGGAGCTATCTCGATAGTTCCCCGGTCGATGAGAGAAGCCGTCTCCTCTGGCCCCAACATGTCCCAGAGGGCGTCGTACAGCGGCCTCAAATAGGGGTCGACCTTGGCCGTCAGGTCGCCGGGGAGGAAGCCGAGCCGCTCCCCCGCCTCCACTGCCGGGCGGGTGAGGATGATGCGCCGAACCGAACCGTTGATGAGGCTATCGACGGCAGCCGCCATCGCCAGATAAGTCTTGCCTGTGCCGGCCGGGCCGATGCCGAAGGTGAGTGTGTTCTCCCTGATGGCCTCCATGTACGTCTGCTGGCCGAGCGTCTTGGGGCGGATCATCCTGCCCCGGCCCACGGGGATGCCGTCGGTGAGGACCCCGGAAGGGCTGGGCACCTCATCGGTGACCATCTTCACCACTTCGGTGACTCTCCGCTCGTCGAGCGTCTCACCCTCCTGGACGAGGATCAGCAGCTCGTCGAGCACGGTCCGCGCCCGCTCCACGTGAGGCTCAGAGCCGGAGAGGATCACCTCGTCCCCGCGCGCGACGAATCGGACCTCGGGAATGAGGTCCTCCACCTGTCGCAGATGTCGGTCCGCCTCTCCGATCAGTTCGAGGAACAGGTGATGACTGGGTACGCGTAACCGCGATTCGATGGGGTCAATGGACACGGGAAACGCCTTGTTCAGGCGGGTGCATCCTCATTTTACCGGGTACCACCCGAAAAAGGGCATCGATCCCCGGAATACTCACCTGAAGCGCAAACAGGCGCTATTCCGGCTGAGGCGCCCGAACCGACTGCAGAAGGGAGCTGATCACGGCCCGATCCGAGTCGCGCACCTCGTCGACTCCCGGGTGCTTTCTCATCATCTGGATCGCAGCCAGGTAGCGGTCGACGAGATCTCCGTCGTCCGCCGACAGGGCATCGAGATCGATGATCAGGCCTGGTTCGGCGGTGGCAGGCAGGAGGTCGGAGGCCGGTGTCCCGTAGATATCGGACAGACGCGCAAACCGTTGGACGGAGATCGAACGCTCGCCTCGCTCATAGGCGCCTACCACCGAAGCCTTGAACTCACCGTCGGTCTGATTCTCGACATCCCCAAGCGACCAGCCACGATGTCGGCGAGCGGCGCGCAGTCTCTGCCCGAGCGCGTAGTTGAAGTCTTCGACCAAGCTGTCCACTCCCGAATCGCCGCCGACATCCTATATGCGGCGGTGCCCCGGATTGCACTTATCCCGAAGATATTCGTGCCACGGCCGCGATCGCTGCCGTCTCCACCCTGAGAATGTTGTCTCCGAGCCCCCAACGCTCGTATTCCGGAGGGATCTCATCCTCTGCGAATCCGCCTTCAGGGCCGACGACGACCACGTCGATCCCTGCGTAGGGTGTGTCTTCCCCGCCCGGGTGGCAGACGACAACGCGGCCGGCCAAGTCGGCCAACTCGAGCAGGTCACCCGACGTCTCCATCAACCATGCTCCCCTCGACTGCTCCACGGCGGCAAGCATCCACGTGAAGACCTTGGTCGAAGACGACACACGATTCGCCCCATGACGCGTCCTCAGCCAGATGAGCCGGGCTACCCCCAGCTCGGCAAGCTTCTCGACCAGGAAACGCTGACGGTCCTTGTTCGAAGGCGGCGCCACCGCAACCGTCAGTTCGTGGGCCCGGTCTCGGGTCACCTCCTCACCACGTTCGATCTCCTGATGCCCCAGGACGCCCGTGCCGAACATGCCCAGGCCGTCGGTGTAGGTGATCGGCTCTCCTTGCTTCCTCCTCAGCACCTTGGTGAGATGGCGCCACTGGACGACCGTCAAAGGCAGCCGCCCATCTGGCCAGGGTGCCGCCACCACCACGTGTGGCACGTGCTTCATCGGCTCGAGGCCCGGCGTCCGGTTCGCTCGCCCCTCAACTCGGCCCATCTCCGGAGGAGGTTCTCCTCCTCTTCGGTCAGGCTCCGCGGGATCGCTACATCGACGACTACGTGGAGATTCCCTCTCCCCCGGCGACCCAGGATCGGCATTCCCTGCCCATCGAGGGAGAACCTCGTTCCCGGTTGGGTGCCGGAGGGGATCTCCAGGTCGACGGTGTCGCCGTACACCGTGGGAATCTCGATTTCGGTTCCCAGGGCGGCCTCGGCGAGCCCGACCGAGACGCGGTAGATGAGGTCTGTATCCACCCGCTCGAACCTGGGATCGGGCGCTACCGACAACTCGACGTACAGATCTCCGGGCTGGCCCGCTCTTCCCCCCGACTCTCCGCGCCCGGACAGCCTCAAACGCGTCCCGGTGGTGACCCCGGCGGGCACCTCGACGTTGACCTCCATCGTGTCCGTCTTCGCCCCCGAGCCGGAGCATTCCGGGCACGGGTCGGCGATCAGCGTTCCCTCCCCATGGCATGTTGGACAGGTGGTGACCGACATCATCGTGCCGAACACCGATCGCTGCGAGACCCTTACCTGGCCGTGACCCCGACAGTCGGGACATGTCACCGGTTCTGTCCCTTCCTTCGCTCCGCTCCCGGCGCAAACCTCGCAATCGACTGCAGCCTCGTAGCGAACCACCGACTCGGTTCCGACGGCAGCCTCGGCCAGGGTGATGGAGGCGCGCACCAGGACGTCGCGACCTCTCGGCGACCGGTAGGGGCGCCCGCCGAAGAGGCCTGAGTCACCGAACACCGACCGCAGCAGATCGTCGATTCCCCCCATGCCCGCGAACAGGCTGGACAAATCGATTGTGTCGCCGCGGTCGTATCTGGCTCGGCGATCGGCGTCGGAGAGCACCTCATAGGCCTCGGCGGCCTTCTTGAACCTCTCCTCCGCCTCGGGGTCATCGGGATTGGCATCCGGGTGCGTCTCTCTGGCTACCTTGCGGAACGCCTTCTTGATCTCTTCGGTGGTGGCCGTTTTCTCCACCCCGAGAATGGCGTAGTAGTTCTCCGCCACTTCAGTCCGACCTGGCGCCGATCTGCTCTTCGAGCTCCCTGGTCACTTCCTCGACGGCCGAAATGACCCGCTTGTAATTCATGCGCATCGGCCCGATCACACCTACCGAGCCGGCCTCGCCGCCGCCCTCGTATGCCTTGGACACAACTGCCATGTCGAGATCGTCTCCGAGCTGTATCGACGTTCCCGGTGCGCCGGCCAGGAGATTGAGCACCTCGGCCTCGCGCTCCATGATCTCCAGCACGCGCTGCACTGTTGAGAGATCCTTCCAGACCTGTGCCATCCGCTGGGTCCCGCCCAGGAACATCTCGGTCCCGCCGCTGCCCGCGAGATGGAGCGAATCGGTGATGGTGAGCACGGTCTCCGAAACGGGGACCGGCAGGCCGGCGAGGAAGGTCTCGTCGAAATCGGGAACCGACCCGAGCTCACAACCCACGACGGCCTCGGTAACGACCCGTTGTGCCTCGGAGATCTCCAACGGGGTGACCGCGACCCGCACCCGGCCGCGCTGCTGGACGACGCGCCCACCTTCGGTGACCACGATCACAAGCACCTGGTCGTTGCCGACCTGGACCGTGTGCACCGCGCGGACACTCTCGTGAGCCACCCGGGGAGCGACCACGACAGAGGGAAGATCGGTCATCTCTACCAACAGATCCGAAGTCGCTCGCAGCAGCTTCGACAGCTCCATGTGGACATCACCGAAGAAGGTGGCCACCTTGGTCTGCGCGGCGAGCTTGGAGCGGCTCGGGCTCAAATGATCCACGTAGTAGCGGTAGCCGGCCACGGTGGGAATCCGGCCCGCCGACGTGTGCGGCTGGAGCACCAGACCCTCCTGTTCGAGCGCGACGAGATCGTTGCGCACCGTGGCCGCCGACACCGAGAGGTCGGAATGTTCGAGGACGGCGCGGGAACTGACCGGGTTGCCGGTCCTTATGTGCTCCTCCACCAGGGCGCGAAGCACCTCGGAGCGACGATCCTCAAGCATCGTCATCTCCCCTGACGATAGGTCCGGTTTGGGCGAGAACGGAACGATGAACGGCATCCGTCAGCAACGGCTTGCCCACACGCAGGCGCCCGGCGTCCGACTCGATCACCCCGGCTGCCAGGAGATCGGCCCCTTCCCGTGAGGCGAGGAGCGCATCCGTGCCCGGGCCATTCGACACACCGACCACCCGACGCAGGCCCACGAACAATCTGTCTAGCTCCGCGTCCCATCCACCCACGTCCTCTGTGCCGGCGCGTGGCGACATGCCGCTCTGAACCGCGTTCAAGTAGGCGTCGATGCGACGGTGGTTCCGGTAACGCACCCCATTCCTGTATCCGTGCGCTCCGTTCCCGTAGGCCTCGTATTCGCCTTGTGCCCAGACCACGAGGTTGTATCGACACTCTTTCCCCTGCTTGCACCAGTTGGAGACCTCGTATCTGTTGAATCCGGCATCCACCAAGGTCTCGTCCGCTGTCTCATACCGGTCCGCCTGCACGTCGGCGTCGGGTGACGGCGCTCCGGCGAGCACTGCCCTCCCCAGCGGAGTGCCTCTCTCCACGGTGAGGGCGTAGCACGAAACGTGATCGAGGCCCAGGGCGATGGCGCGCTCGAGTGTCTCCCTCCACGACTCGTCGGTCTCCACAGGGCTTCCGTAGATGAGGTCCACCGAGACGTTGTCGAATCCGCCTTCCCTGGCCGCGGCCACGGCTTCGACGACCTGCCGATCTTCATGTCGTCTGCCCAGATCGGCAAGGACGCCGCCGTCGAAGCTCTGAGCGCCGAAGGAAACGCGATTGAAGCCTGCGTCTCTCAGGGCACGGGCCCGGGCGAGGGTGAAATCTTCCGGGTTGGCCTCGAGCGACACCTCGGCATCGAATGTGATCCCGTGCTTCGACTCGAGCATCATCAGGATCTCGCCCAGCATCGGGGGGTCTACGTGGCTGGGGGTCCCCCCGCCGAAATACACGGCGCTCAGTGGCTGCCATGCCGGGCGGGTTTGAATCTCCCGGCACAAGGCTGCCACGTACGTCTCCACTAGGTCGTCGCGACCTGCCACCACGGCGAAATCACAGTAGGGACAGACGGCCGAGCAGAAGGGGATGTGGACGTAGGCCGCTCGCTCGAGAACGAAAGCATCTGCCTCGGTCGGGGTCATGAGTCGTCATCCACTCTCAGGGCCGCGACGAACGCCTCCTGCGGCACCTCCACGGAGCCGACCATCTTCATCCGTTTCTTCCCCTCCTTCTGGCGTTGAAGGAGCTTCTTCTTGCGGGAGATGTCGCCGCCGTAGCACTTGGCCGTCACGTCCTTGCGAGTCGCTTTCACCGTCTCCCGGCTGATGATGCGCCCGCCGATTGCAGCCTGGATCGGAACGTCGAAGAGCTGGCGCGGTATCAACTCCCGCAGACGCCCGGTCATCTTCTTCCCGTATTCCTGGGCTCCGTCCCGGTGCACGATGGCGCTGAAGGCGTCCACGGGCTGTCCGTTCAACAGGATGTCGACCTTGACCAGGTCCGCCTCGCGGTACGCGGCCGGCTCGTAGTCGAGAGAGGCGTAGCCCTTCGTCTTGGATTTGAGGAGGTCGAAGAAGTCGAAGACGATCTCGCCCAGCGGTATCTCGAAGTCGAGCTCGACGCGCTCGGGGCTCAGGTAGGTCATGTTCCCGACGATCGCCCTTCGTCCCGTGGCCAGCTCCATGACGGGCCCCACGTACTCGCTCGGGGTGAGGATCATCGCCCGCACGTACGGCTCGGCGATGCCGGCACGGTCCCCCGGCTCCGGCAGATCCTGTGGCGATTTGATCTCGCGCACTCCTCCGTCGAGGAGAGTGACCCTGTATGCGACAGAAGGAGCGGTGGCCACCAGGTCGAGGTCGTACTCCCGCTCGAGACGCTCGCGGACGATCTCCATGTGAAGGAGCCCGAGAAAGCCACATCGAAACCCGAAGCCGAGCGCCTTGGACGTCTCGGGCTCCCAGGCCAGCGAGGCATCGTTCAGCCGGAGCTTTTCCAGCGCCTCGCGCAGTTTCTCGAAATCGTCTCCGTCGGTGGGGAACAGCCCGGAGAAGACCATCGGCTTTGGCTCGGCGTACCCCGGCAGCGCCTGGCCCGCCGGACGTCTCGAGCTGGTGACGGTGTCGCCGACCTTGATGCGATCGATCTCCTTGACACCGGTGATCAGATAGCCGACCTCTCCAGGCCCCATCGACGCCACAGGTGTGGCCTTTGGCGTCAGGAAGCCGATCTCGTCGGCCTCGTGAACCTCCTCGGTCGCCATGAAGCGGAGCCGGTCACCCGATTCAATGACCCCGTCGACCACACGCACGTAGCAAACGACACCGCGGAAGGCGTCGAAATAGGAATCGAAGACCAGGGCGCGCAATGGCGCGTCCGGATCGCCGTCAGGCGCCGGGACCGATGCGACCAGCGCCTCCAGCAGGTCGTCGACGCCTTCGCCGGTCTTCGCCGACAATTTGAGCACGTCTTGGGGAGAGCCGCCGATGATCCCGACGACCTCAGCGACAGCCTGGTCGGGGTCGGCCGCGGGGAGGTCGATCTTGTTGACCGCGGCCACCACCTCCAGACCGGCGTCGATCGCCAGGTAGGAGTTGGCCAGAGTCTGAGCCTGGACACCCTGGGAGGCGTCGGTGAGGAGCAGGGCACCCTCACATGCCGCCAGAGAGCGGCTCACCTCATACGAGAAGTCGACGTGACCGGGAGTGTCGATCAGGTTCAGAACGTAAACCTGCCCGTCGTGGGCCGCGTATTCCATCCGTACCGTTTGCGCCTTGATGGTGATTCCCCGCTCCCTCTCCAAATCCATCGTGTCGAGGATCTGGTCCCGCATGTCGCGGCTGCTGACCGTCCCGGTGCGCTCCAGCATCCGGTCGGCGAGCGTCGACTTCCCATGGTCGATGTGGGCGATGATTGAAAAGTTGCGGATGCGCGATTGAACGGTCATTGGAGGGAGGTGGGAGGGCACATTGTACCTTGACGCCGGCCACTGCTAGCCTTGCTCGAACCGGGCTCCAGCACCGTCGGCGCCCGGCCTCCCTGTCCAGAAGCTGAGTTTCCACACGTTCACATGGCCAACATCAAGTCACAGAAGAAGCGCAATCGGCAGAACGAGAAGCGCCGTACGCGCAACAAGTCGGTCATGAGCGACCTCAAGACCGCCATGAAGAAGGTGGAGAAGGCCGCTGCCGCCGGTGAGCCCACCGACGATCTCTACCGCGCTGCACAGCAGAAGATCGACGCTGCCACCTCAAAGGGCGTGCTTCACCCCAACAACGCCGCCCGTAAGAAGGCGCGACTTGCTAGTTCGCTGAAGGCGAACTAGCTGTACTGAGTACTAGGTACCAAGTACTTGGTACCGGCGAGCAAAGCTCGCCTACGAATACCACCGGCAGAAGGCGACCGTGAGCCGCTCCAGCGTCACACGGTGGACCTCTTCGGGTTGGGTCTTCATCACGCGGTCCGCCCTCACCAGCGCATCCTGGGCCCGACGCAGAGA
>JBAVPF010000476.1:0-2118 GCA_049692815.1 Acidimicrobiia bacterium | reverse complement strand
CCCTCGCACGCCGACGCAAGGGGTGAGGTCGGCTCATCCGGCGGGGAACCACAACGAGTCGCACGGTTGGTCGCCGGTCCGAGGGTGTCTGACCCAGATGCTGTAACGGTCGCCTGAGCTCACTTTCGCGTAGAAGTCGTCTCTCGATTCGCTCCATACGGGCGCCGGCGCCAGACGATCTTGCACCACGATGTTCGGGTCGGGGCAGCGATATTCGACACGGTCCACCTGCCCGTAACCAGAGTTGTCGTCTGGATGGCGATCCCAGGGGCTGGGAAAGATGAACGCGTTGGGCCGCTCCGAGAGATGTGGGAGAAGACGCGAGGGCGCGGCCAGGCTGTCGGTCGTGGCTCCGTCCAGCGAGAGAAGCGCAACCAGAGTCTCATCGAGTTGGGCCGTGACCTCCGTGTCGATTCGGAATGGATTGGGCCCGTACTTGGGGTCGAACGGCCTCAGGGGCCCCAGGGTGGCGAGAACAAGCAAGGACATGGCAACGAGGGGTGCGATCCTCAATTCAGCCTTGGGCGAGAGGCCTGCGATGAGTATGACGAGCGGTACGAACATCATGTCGTAGTGGTAGAAGGTGGTCAGCCCGTTCCCACCCCTCGCCAAGAGGCCGGCGATCGGAATCAGAAGGGGCGTCGCGAGGACCCATCGGATCCTTGCCGGGGAAAGCGCCAAGGGTGCGAACAGGAATACGGCCCTGAGCGCGAATGAGGAGCCCAACATCGCGGCGGAGGCGGCTTCGCCCTGTGTGACGTCGCTGAAGAAGTATGAGGCGAAGGGGGAGAATGTCGGGACCACTGCCAGTAGGACGACTCCCGAGGCGAGCACGAGGACAACTCCGGGGACCCATATGTCGCGCCACCTGTAGCGTCCCGAGATGGCGAGAATGAGCACGGCGATGCCGACCCACATCGCAAGGTCCTCTCGAAAGACCAGCAGGAGGAGTCCGGAAGCGATCACCGTTGACGGCTGGGGCCTGCTCCAGATCCAATAGATGGCCCATGCAAACACGGGTACTGCCAGGTTCCAGGGCCTGAACCCGTACCACGAACCGCCGATGATCGCCGGATGTATCGCGTAAGCGATCACGAACCACCGTTGATTCTGGCCCATGGAACGGGCCAGTCGGGCGACCGGGTACACGCCCGACGCGATGACGAGGGCCTGGAATGCCAACTCCGGATAGGCTCCACCGGGTATCAACGACAGGGGCGACAGGAGGATGAGGATCGGGCTGAGATGGGCTCCGAAGACGTGCGTCGCGATGATCGTGTTGAAGGTCTCCCCATGGAAGAGCAGCCACAGGGACTGGTCGTAGATGCCGAGGTCGAACGTCGGCTGCAGATAGTTGCGCAGCAACCACATGGCTGGGACCGCATATAGGAGAGACCCAGACACGAAATACAACCAGAGCCGGGAGAGGCTCTGAGTGGTTTGATTCTCGACGGGTGCTGTGACCGTCACGCTGGCAGTATCGCCCGTTCCCGGTCTCCGCTGAACGATTACCACCGTCGAGGAGGGCAACCCCCTGCAGTTCGAGCGTTTCGGCTCAGGGTCGTGCGGCGCTTGCCGATACTTGATCGGTGGGCTCTTTCGACTCCCGTGTCGAGTCGACGAGCCACTTTGCGGGTCTCGAGGGAGCGTGACCGATGTGGAGATCGATCAGGAACAGAGCTGAGGCGGGTGGGCTTTGACGCGCACGCTTCTGAGCGGGTCGGCAGGCTTCATCGGCGGGTATGTGGCACAGGAGCTCCTGGCTCGCGATCACGAAGTGATCGGGCTCGATAACTTCTCCAAGTACGGGAAGGTGAGACGCAGCTACGAGGATCATCCCCGGTTCACCCAGATCGAGGGTGATGCCAAGGATGTGCGTCTGCTCGAAGAGCTGCTCGAAGGGTGCGATTACTTCATCGCCGGGGCCGCCATGATCGGTGGCATCACTTACTTCCACACGTACGCATACGACCTCATCGCCGAGAACGAGCGGATCATTGCCTCTTCCCTCGACGCTGCCATCTCCGCCCACCGGAAAGGGCGGCTGAGGCGAACGATGGTCGTCAGCTCCTCGATGGTCTTCGAGTCGGCCACCGAGTTCCCCAGTGTCGAGGGCTC
>JBAVPF010000475.1:0-2146 GCA_049692815.1 Acidimicrobiia bacterium | reverse complement strand
TGCAACGAGCAGGATCAGGAGACAGGCTGCTTGTGCTGCGCGCACCGTTTGTTTGCACCCCTGCATGGTTGGAATTCTCCTGACTTGCCTGATACACACGTTCACATTGTTTCTCCTCGAAAATAGCGGTTGTGTCGCTGTGAAATGAGAGTCCGCAAGTGTTTCGGACGCACACGACATGTTAGCTGGCTAGCAGCCGTCGTCGTCGTCGACGACTTCGACTTTCCCGTCATCCTCTACGGTCCGGTGGATACGGGTAAACATCATGTTGTCGATGCGCTCGAACTGCATGTCCAGGGCCTGGTCGACGTCGTTTTCAGCCAGCCCGTCGTAGATCATGACGCGGCCGCGTGTCTCCGCCTCCAACTGGCTCTGGCTGGGGTTGAACAGGGTGCTGTACTGATAGTCAGCCCCGGCCGCCGAGCCGGGCAGTGTCAGTACGACTGCCGTCAGCAGTGCTAAGGATGAATTGTTCGATGTCATGGCTATTCCCCGTGCTGGTTTGCGTTAAGGGTTGATTCAAGACAACACGGGTGTGTCAAATTGCGTGCCGCATCACATCTAGCGACTAAAGAGATTTTTCAAGCTATGGTTTTTAAAGTTATATTATCGTCTTTGTTCTTGTTTTCGGCTCAGTCCTCCTAATCGAGCCGACCATAAAATGTTTTCGGAGATCTAACAAATTAGCTCCGTATGGTTGTTATTCAGGAACAGTCATCCGTAATCGCGGGGGATTGAGTAAACCGCACGTCCTCGGTAGTACAAATTTGCCACGGTTCAACGGTGGCTTTGGGTCGTTTGCGGTCATCTGACTAAAACACTCAGGAATGGTCCCCCTGAACCTCCGCTAGATTACCCTGCCTTGTAATAGTCAGGGGGCGGTTGAAATCGACTGGATACTCACGCCCTGTTGAAAACCGGTTCAGTTTGCTTGGATATCAAGGACGAAATGGCACCTGCAGCAATGCACCCAAGGGGGGTGGTGCCCCCCTACCTCCTAGCAACCCTTCACACGGAAACCTATACCGGCTCCACCCAGCACTGCCTATCCACTAGATCACGCCAGGCCACCAGAGAGACGCCCACCTCCCATGCGGATCGCGGAACGGGTTGGCACACGAACTCCTGGGGGGATGAAAAGTTGACTTCATATTGACCAGGGTCAGGTCCCGTATCGCTTCAGGGCGCGTTCAGCCACCACCGCGACAATCAGGTAAATAGCGAGGAAGGCCAGGAACCGAAGCGAGAACCCGAGCCAGGATAGTGATGGCAGGGCGAAGTACGCCACGATGGCGGCAATGAGCCCAGGCAGGAAGCGCACCTTAGTCCTTCCAGAACCCGTTGAACCGATCAGACGCCAGTTCCGTGTATCTCACCGTGTGCTGGATGTTCTTGTGTCCCATGTAATGCTGAATCGCTCGGGTGTCTTGCCCGTCATTGGCGAGCTTGAACCCACAGGCATGCCTGAGCATGTGAGGATGGACAGGGAATCCTAAACCTGCTTTCTCCCCGGCCCGGGTAATGAGCTTGCGCACTGTTGAGGCGGTCAGAGGACCCTTACGCTCGGTGACAAACAGATACGGCGTATCGGGTAGTCACGCTGTAGCCGCCTCAGCGCACGTATCTCCGGGCCTCTCAGGGGATGCGTTGAAGGGGTTCCATTCATTGAGCGGGCAACGTGTAGCAGACCCCTGGGTTAAGTCAATCTGATCCCACCGCAGAGCGATTAACTCGGAGACCCTTAAACCGTGCCGGTAGGCAATCAGGATCAAGGCAGCATCCCGGTGCCCGTGCCTTCCCGTCTTGCGGGCGGCTTCCATTAGCTCGGTGACTTCCTTACACTAGCCGCCGGTGTTGGCGCTGCCCACCGACATCCCGCTCAGCAGGCGATGGACCAGCGCTTCATCCACCGCGTTCTGACAGGAGCCGACGGCACTCATGACCTGTCCTAAGAACATCGATAACGTCAGCGTCGGTGGATACTGCCGTTCCCGGTGCTCGGGGAGCTGCGCCTCCACCGTCTCCAGTAACTGCGGACCGGTAAGCAGGTTGAAGAAATGATTGGCATCGATCTTCTGTGCCTCTTTGGCAAGACAACGTTGTTGTGGCAGCGACGGACGGTTACAGTGTGTCATGAAGGTTGGCC
>JBAVPF010000474.1:0-11302 GCA_049692815.1 Acidimicrobiia bacterium | reverse complement strand
GGTTGCAGACGAGAGGGCTCTGAACACTGACACAGCCGTTCAACATGTGGATCGTCTGTCAGTCGCTCACGGCACCGGTGGTGTCACAACAGTGACAATGACCGGTATGGGAGTCGCGAACGAGCGGATGGTGACGGCCGACGAGATCTACTCCGAGCACGCTGTCGAGTTGGTGAGGTTTGCCACCGTTCTGGTGGGACAGGATGACGCCAACGACATCGTGTCTTCCGCGGTACTCCGCGTCCTCGACCATGGGCTCGACCACATCGACCACCCGCGGGCATACCTGTTTCGTGCCGTATCCAACGAAGCGAGGAACTTCAGGCGCGGAGCGGCTCGGCGTCGCCTGCGAGAAGAGCGATCACCTGTCGAGACAGTGACCTTCACACCCGATCCCTATCCCGAGGTCGTGGCGGCGGTTCGGCGACTGAGCGTCAGGCAGAAAGCTGTTGTCTATCTGGCGTATTGGGAGGACATGACTGAGGGCGAGATCGCTGACCATCTGGGCATAAGTCAGGGATCGGTTCGCCGACATCTCGCACGTGCCCGAAACCATCTGAGGAGGACACTCAATGAGAACTGACGAAGATCAGGTCATTCGAGCCACGTTGGGCCGGATGGCCGACGAAGCGCCTGACCCGTTGGAGTATGAAGCCCTTGGAGCCATCCGAGCCCGACCTCTTCCTGCGGACCAAAGCACAAAGCTCATATTTGGAGCGGTTGCCGTGGTTGCCCTGGTCGCACTGACAGTGTTTCTAGGCAACATCTCGTCGACCGACCCAGCGGCCACACCAGCGGAGCCATCAGTGCTCCTAATCCCTGGATGGGTTCCCGATGGTCTGCACCTGGTCGAGGGAGAGATTTTCGACGCCAACGGCGACGCGACCACGAACCTCGCTGATGCCGAAGGAACTCAACTCGAGTACCTCGTGGCAGGTGCGAGCACTTGGGTCGGAGGCGATCAGGTGGTGATCGTGGGCACGAACGACGTGTTGGCCGCCAATGCTGCCTCCAACAGTGATCAAGCCGGATCTGAATGTTGGGGGGAGGCTGCAGTCGAATCAGGAGAGCTTGACCCCGCGGTATGCACACAGGTCATCACCGATGCGAAGAAACAGGTTCACGGAGCCGACGCCCTGTTGAGCAGCTCGGCGGTCGCCGTCCGCGGCAAGCCTGCCTTCGTCGCCTTACTCGAAGTCCCGACAGGCGAAGAGTTGGTCGAGGAGTCGGTCCAGGTCTACGTCTTCGAAGGCGGAGGCGTTATCAGCTCAGTCGTCGTCTATGGATACGATCAGGAGACAGCTCTCAAGGTCGCCGAGAGCCTGGAATCGGTGAGCCCACAGGACTACACCATGCGAACTTCATGAAACGACCTGGATTGGTCTCGTTGACGGCCGGCTGCCCTGGCCCGAATCCTTGAATAGGTTTGCCTTTGCTCGGGTCGACAACCGTCGCGCCAGGCGCTTTGACGATCAAGACGAACGCGTCCACAACGCGTCCACAAGGCAACGCGAAACGATCGGAACCGTTGTGAGACCACGTGAGACGAAACGCCTGGTAGAGAACGGATTCCTCTGAAACTCCCAGGTCACCGAACCGCCCGATAGGCCCTTACAAGGCAGGGGTCGGCGGTTCGAGTCCGTCAACGCCCACTCGCTGCAACCTCCCCGTGCTAGGTGAACGAGAAGAGCAGGGGGAGGATCACCACCACCACGCCGGCCCAGATCGCGAACACCGGCAGATAGGTGGTCTGCCACCGTTCCAGGCGGTGGAACGCTGCCCGTCCCGTCAGGAACCGGATGGACAGCCATGCCGTCTGCGCCAGATTCACCAACAGCACCAGATTGAGCCCGAGGGCGGCGGTTCGGTTCGGGGTGAAGCCCTGGTCGCCGATGCGGGCGACCATCACGCCCAGCACCATCAGGTCGAGTGCCAGGGCCCCGATCACCGCCACCAGCTGAGTGCGATCCATCCATCCGGGAGGCGCAGCGGGATCCCGGGCGGACATGCCGTACAGGACGAGCCCGAGAACCACAACCAGCATGGCGTCGAAGACACCCAGGAGCTCACGGTCGAAGGCACCGCCCAGCCCGCTGAACGCATAGACGATCGCGGCGGTGGCGAGCATCAGCGCGAACAGCGGTGTGAAGAGCATGGTGAGCACCGGAGCCATGTTCTCGACGACCCTCTGTTTTGCCTCGACCAGCCAGGCGGCAACCACCACCGCGCCGGCGGCACCCGCCGGCAGGATCCATTCGATCACCCTCTCGGTATCGACCCCTGTGGGCTGGAGGATGACAACGGTCAATCCCATGAGGACGGCGCCCCCGAGTGCGATCAGCACGTAGTAGATGAACCATTCACCGGTGAAGCGGACGAAATCCATACGTCGCTCGTGGGAGCCCAGCTCGCCACGCATGTAGGGGTAGGCGAGCACGAACCACAGCAAGACGGGGAGATGGGTTGCCACGAGCAGCTCGGTCGACGAGCCGTCCGCATACGGATAGACGTTGACGACGACTGCGACTGCCAGGAACGGGACCGCCGTGACCAGGATCTGGCGACCTGAAAGTCGCTGGCGGTGGGCGAAATACCCGGCCAGGAAGGGAAGGACCAGCAGGGCGGCGTTCCGCGCGAACCATGGGGCTTGGGCGGGAGTTCCTGCCAGGAGACGAGCGAGCTCGATGGTGACCGCGGCTCCGATTGCGTAGAGGAAGGCAGTCCCCCACGCGCCGGCGGGCCCGTCCTCCTCGCTGCCACCGGCGGGGATCAGTTGCCTCCACAGCCGTCCGCTGTGCTCGCGTGCGTACTCACGTGACAACTCGTCGAGGGCTCCCATCCTCTTGACGGCGACGAGGAACGCTTCGTCCTCGTCAAGCCCGGCCGACATGAGATCGGAGATCTGGTCTCGCAGATGGGTCTCCAGTTCCTCCAGGTCCTGATCCTCGATGACGCTCGTCTCCACGAACGCTCGCCAATGCGCGATCTTCTCTTCGAGGTGGTCCATGGCTCAGACCGTTCCGATGACGACGGGCAGCGACAGGGCTCGACCCCAGACGTCACTCAGCGCCTGCGTCACCGCCACCCACTGCCTCTTGTGGTCGGCGAGGGCGGCGCGCCCGGCTTCGGTGATCATGTAGTACCTGCGGCGGCGCCCTTCCGGCGGCGTGCGCCACTGAGTCGTCACGTATCCCAGCCTGTTGAGCCGATGAAGCAGCGGGTAGAGCATCCCGTCGGTCCACTCCAATTCGCCATCCGAGAGCTTCCGAACCCGCTTCAGGATGGCGTACCCATAGCTCTCCTCTTCGGCGAGGATCGCCAGCACGAGGGGAGTGGCCGACGCCGCCACCAGTTCCTTTTCGATTCGCATCCAGACCTCCAATACCTAGAGCCATGATACATAGAAGTACAAGGTAAGAGAAGCGGTGGAGCCGATCAGCGCTTGTTTGGCTCGGATCCTCGGGCGGAAAGGCTCGCCCCGGAGCCCGCGGGGTAGGGTCCCGGGGCGACGACGAAGGGAGCGCGAGTGACGACGACTGCTGTAGGGATGGGCATGCCCAAATGGGCCCTGATCATCTTCGGTGGGCTATCCGTGGTGGCCGGTGTCCTCGCATTGGCCTGGCCCGGGGTCACCATCCTCACCCTTGTCGTGTTGCTGGGTGTCCAACTGATCATCTACGGCGTGATGGCGATGATGAGAGCCTTCGAGACAGGACAGGGTCGAATCCTGGCCGTGATCTTCGGTGTCCTGGCGATCATGGCCGGCACGGCGCTCTGGCTGCGTCCGCTGCGCAATCTCGGTGCCCTCGTCGTGGTCATGTCGGTGTTCTGGGTCGCCGGAGGCCTGGTGCAGACCATCGGCGCAATTGTCGACCGCGATCGGCATTGGGTCTTCGAGCTGATCATGGGTCTGGTGTCGGTGGCGGCGGGGATCGTTGCCATCGCCTGGCCCGGGATCACACTCCTGGTCGTTGCCGTGATGACAGGCGTCTGGATGATCGTCATCGGGCTGACGTGGGTGATGGCCGGGTTTCGCATGGGATCCGGCACTCCTCCCGTGACTGTTTGACCGGCTTCTCGTCGCTGAATGTGTGACGAGCGTGGAAGGCTCAGGCGACGCGTCCGTCCTCCAACCTGATCTTGCGTTTGGCGGCCTGGGTGAGAGTCTCGTCGTGGCTGGCCACCACCAGAAGCTGGTCGCGGGTGTGGGAGGCCAGCACTTCCGACAGCCGGGAGCGGTTCTCCTGATCGAGTGACAGTGTCGGCTCGTCGAACAGCATCATCTCGACGGGACGGGCCGCCGCGACGACCAGGGAGGCAGCCTGACGCTGGCCACGGCTCAACTGCGCCGGATAGCGTTTGAGGAGACGGTCCAGCCCGAAGGCGGCGATCAGGTCCTGTGCGATCTCCGTCGGCTCGTCCGCCCCGCTCGACTCGTGGGCGTAGCTGATGTTGTCGGCGATGTGGAGGTCGTCGAACAGGACGGGATGGTCGGGGCTGTACACGGAGTTGAGCCGGGCGCGGCGACGGTGAGCCTTGACGCCGTTCACCTCGACCGTGCCGTCCTTGGGACGTTGCAGACCTGCGCATAGTCGCAGGAAGGTGCTCTTGCCGGCCCCATTCGGGCCGGTGACCACCACCAGGCTCGGGCCCCGGAGTTGCAGCCGCGGGATGTCGAGGACCGTGTCCTTCCCATATCTGACTGTTACGTCGGTGGCTTCGATGGAGATGCTCATACGTCTGGCTCCGGTCTCGTGATCAGGATCAGGATGAATGCCCAGGCTCCGGCCAAGACCAGAGCCAGGACGGGATTCCAATTCTTGGTCAGTGAGATGACTCCGCTGACGGTGAGGAGGAGGGCGAGGATCGGCGCCGCAGCCCTCGCCCCCAAGGCCGTCGGGACACGCTGCGCCCCGTATCTGCTGATGATCGCCCCCAGATCCGGGCTGCCCAGCCTCGCCTGAATCGTCGAGGCTGCGCCCGCGGCGAGAGCCACCGCTATCACCTCCGGCGCGTGCGACTCGCCAGGCAACCCCGAGACGATGACCCAGCCGAGAAGCCCCGCAATCAGAGTGAGGAAGATTCCGATGACGCTCTCTGCCAGGAGCGTCACTCTTGCCGGGATCCGGGTGTTCCGGAACAGCAGTGGCTTGCTGACGATCGAGGCCAGGGGAGCGGTGAGGTCCACCGCGCCGATGGCGAGCACACCGGCGACCGCCGCCAGCCGGGCGGTCGTGTCCTTGAGCACCACCAGGAACAGGGCGACGCCGCCGATCATCGCCGCCAGTCTCACCAGGACCAGGGCCGGGGATCCGGTCAGCGACCGAATCGGCCTCCACAGCCAGAGCGGGAGATGACGACGTCCCGATCCTCCCCGTGGGACGCGGGGGCCGTCACGGCTCGACCGGAGGGAGGCCAGGGCGGAGCGGAAGTCGAGCAGAGCCGCCCCGTACTGCAGCTCGGCCAGGACGAGCGAGCGTGCCCAAAGACGATCGAGCCGGACATCGGGGGCACGGACGGCCGCCAGGACCAGAGCGACCAGGGCCAGGAGCCCGAGCGGGCCCACCAGCGACTCGACCGACGCGCCATACAGGGCCTCGGCGATCATCAGCGCGGAGAGGGCGAGTGCGGCGCCGCGATCGAGCAGCTTGTTCCCGTCCACGTTCCACAGCACGGCGAGGCTCACGACAGCAACCCCGACTTCGATGCCGACCACGGTTCGCTCGGCTGAGATCGCCCAGTCCGGGCTTCCGCCTGCAGCCATCGCCGTCAGCCACGCCGCCCCGAGGCCGATGAAGCCACCGACGAAGAGGGCCTGACGCATCACCGCGATCGTCGCCGGGAGACCGCTCTTACCCGACAGTCCCAGCAGCACCTGGGCCTCGGAGAGCAGGAGGGGACCTCCTCGAAAGCCCGACCACCAGGCCAGCACCGCCGCCCCCACGATCACGACGGTCAGGAACCTGTCGATGTCGGCGTCACTGAGAGGGAGGAGGCCGGCGATGATCGTGGCGTACACCGGGAGCACGATCCAGGTGAGCAAGAAGAGATACAAAGGCCACAGCAGCCGGCTCACCGATCGCACGTAGCCGCTCAATTGGAGGCTTGCCTCTCGATGTCGAAGGGGGACGCTGACATGTCCACGACCCGATGAAAGCACCGGACGGGCACTCTCGGCCAACTCATCCCCTGCCTGCCCGCGCCGACGCCCGGATCAGCGTCCGGCGACCGTCTCCGCAGTCCGGGCGGCCGGTCTCCGCGAGGGCTCACGCTCGTCTCGTCTCGATGGCTTCAAGGTCTTCGGGATCCAGACACCCACGCCCAGGCCGAGAAGAGTCCCGAAGACGATATGCCAGGTGGCGAAGATCTCGTCGATCCAGTACGGGTCTCCCGGCCCGGCATAGAAGAGAAGCCGGCCCGAGTAGAGGTGCGCGACGAGATAGAGGGCTCCGACCCCGAGGACCCCGACGATCATCGCGTGGTGCCACCATCTCAGACCGGCACGGTTTCGCTTGTGGGCTCTGCGTTCCATGAGTGTGACGCCCCGTATCGGGGCGTCTCCTCCTGGTTCATCGGCCGTTGGGGCGTCTCACCTGAGCATCGCGCCGTCCTGATGCGGCCGACGGCCCGGCCGGCGAGATGTCGATCGTGACTTCGGCCTCTGTTCATCGGACCAAGGATCCGATTCGATGGTCTCGTGCCCGTCGTAGAGGAATTCGTCGAAGTCGCAGCCTCACCGGAGGCGGTGAGTGACGTGCTGCTGGACATCGAGGCGGCGCCACTCTGGACGTCGGGCCTGGAGCGCATGGAGCTGGTCGATGGTGTCCCCGGGCAGGCGGGTTGTCGGGGCATCGCCCACTACGTCGAGGGGGGGCGGCGCTACGAGGTGGAGGACCGGCTGGTCGAGGCCGAGCCAGGCCATCACTTCAAGTCACTGATCCGCGGGGGAGGTCTTCGAGCCACAGTCGAGACCCGACTCGAATTGGTCGAGGCGGGGACTCGCGTGACCATTCGCTGGTCGGGGAAAGGGACGAACCCCGTGACCTGGCTGATGCTCCCGCTTCTCGGGCGGAGGATCGCCGAGCGCTGCCGGGCAGACCTAGAGGCGTTGGGGAGACTGGTGGAGTCGAGGGCCGGGCGGGGTTGACCTCATGCCTCGGGGGTCGCGGATCGCGTCCCCAGCTCATTGTCCAGCAGGAGGACCGCGCTCGACTCGGTTCCTGCGAGGCGAATCCGCTCCAGGATCGTCTCCACCGTCGCCTCCTCCTCGTTCTGCTCGTTGATGAACCATTGCAGCAAAGGAAAGCTGGCCAGATCCCCGACATCACTGGCCAGTCGGTAGAGGTCGTGGATCGCCTTGGTGACAGCCTGCTCACGGGCCAGGGCTGACTCGAACACCTTCGCCACTCCGGCGAATGCAGAAGGCGGAGCGTCGATGGCACCGATCTCCACGGTGTTCCCCCTGTCGAGGACGAACTCGATGAAACGGTCGGCGTGCGCCTTCTCCTCGTCCGCCTGGACGCTCATCCAGGCGGCCATCCCGATCAGGTTCTCGCCTTCGAAATGTGCCGACATCTGGAGGTAGGCGATCGAGGAGGCCAATTCCATGGTGATCTGGTCGTTGAACGCCTTGGCGAGGCCGTCGGGCATTTTCATTTCCTGCTCCTGATTTCGATTCCCGTCTCATCGTAAACAGGGGTCGGACACAGCCCGTCCGGCCGGTCAGCGGATACAGGGGATCGGTTCCCCGGACAGGTCAGCGAGGTGAGACCAGGGCGGGCAGGCCCGACCTTGGTTTCATGGTGACCGCGGTGGCGCTCCGCCGGGGCAGGGAGGAAGCAGGCTCGAAGGTGAATGTCCTCGCCATCATCGCCAGGAGGAGCGTTCCCTCGATCAAGGCGAAACTGGATCCGATGCACATGTGCTGGCCTGCGCCGAACGGCAGGTACGCATAGCGGTGCCGGGCCGCACTGACGTCAGGTGTGAAATGCTCCGGATAGAACCTCTCCGGGCGCTCCCAGTGGTCCGGATGCCGATGGACGTTGTTCACCACGAGGATGGCTCCGGCTCCCGCGCGCACGTCGTAGCCACCGAGAGCGGTGGGGGAGGTGGCCACTCTTCCGTTGAAGGGGACGGGCGGTCGAAACCGAAGCGTCTCGTCGAGCACCATCCGCGTGTACACGAGATCGGACACGTCCAGCGGGTCCGTGGCGTCGACCTCCTCGTGGAGGCGTTCGACCAATTCACGGTTCTGCATCAGCTCGTGCCATGTCCAGGCCAGGGCATTGGCCGTCGTCTCATGCCCGGCGCCGTAGATGGTGGCGACCTCGTTGCGGACCTGCTGGTCGGTGAGCTTCCGTCCTGTCTCGTCATCCTCGGCGGTGAGCAGGATGTCCAGGAGGTCGTGGCCGGCGGCACCATTTCGCCGTCGCCGCTCGATGCCTCCGTAGACCGCATCGTCTATCCGGCGCATCGCCGCGTCGAATCGGCGCTTCTCACGCGAGGGCAGGGTGAATGGCAGCTCGAAGAGTGCGCTCGCCCGCTTGGACACATAGCGAAGGGCGTCGTCGACGGCGTCCCCGACCTTTCCCCAGGCATCGTCGAGATCCGAGGAGAACATCGTCCGGGAGATGATGTCCTGAGTGACGTGCTTGGTCTCCGAGAGGAGATTCACGGGCCTCTTCTGGCGTGCGGCAGCACCCAGTCTCGCCAACATCTCCTCGCCTGCCTGGTACATGGCCGACGTCATGGATCTCACAAGCTCCCGATGGAAGGCGGGGTTGATCATCCGGCGACGCCACAGCCATTCCGCGCCATCCGTGGTGAGCAGGCCCTCGCCGAGGGCGAGTCGAAGGCCGAAGGGCCTCCCCTGCCGGGTCTGGTCGATCCTCTGCCAGACGTCCCGGCCGTCGACGAGGATCTCCCGCATCTGATCCGGGCTGGAGCAGACCCAGATGTCTCTGCCGGCGACACCGATGTGATAGATGTCGCCGTAGGTCTCCCACCCGTTGCGGAAGCCGGCGAGGTGGTCCCGGGAGAATCGGGGAATCCGGGCGACAGCGGCGAGCCTGCCAGGTCCGGGAGGTCTCATGGCCCCACTGTATTGGTGAGATGAGCTTCTCTCGCGCCGACCTCAGTTGGAGCCGAGGGCGAGGATGTTGCCCTCCGAGTCCTTGAACCAGGCGGTCTTCTCTCCGTCGGGGAATACCAGGGCACCATTCTCCCAGTAGGGCGGTTCTTCTCCCTCGGAGGAGAACAACCCGACGTCATAGATCTCGAAAACCACGCCGTTGGCCAGGAGCTCGGCGTGTGTCGCATCGAAGTCGCTGGTGACGAGTCGCGCCGCCGTCGCCAGGTTCTTCCCGGCATGCTGGGTCTCGTACACGCCGAATCTGGCGGTCCCGGTGTCGTAGAGGAGCTCAGACTCGAACTCGGTGGTCCCCGGCTCTACCGGCTTTCCACCATGCAGGACCGGTTCCAGGCCGAGCTTCTCCCGGTACCAGGCGGCCGCCCGGTTCAGGTCGGTGGCCGGCAGCTCGGGGTGGATCGTGAACTCCATGACGCAACGCGGAGGTTACGACGTGACCTCGTGGCGCGATAGGGAATTACGACCGGCTCTGATGCCGTTTACTCGTCGATCCCGATGCCGGCTATCCAGGCCCTTCCATGGCGGTACTCGAAGAACACCAGCCAGGGCTGCACACCGTCCGCATTGCCCAGGGACATGTAGGGGAAGTTCCAGCACTCGGTTGGGATGAGCGCCGAACTGGAGTGTGCCCGATACGCGGAGATCTCAGGTGTCGCCCGGTAGGCCTCGAGGAATGGCTCGGCCACGGCGACCGTGAACTCGGCCGGGGTTCTCGGGCTCTTCCCGATGTCGGGTAGATGCCGGAGACGGTCAGTGCCCATCAGGGAGGACAGCTGGTCGGGCGCCAGACGGCTCGGAGGACCGGTCAGGGCGACGATCAGTCCTTCCTTGCTGATGAGATCGCCCAGGGGCTTGCCCTGTGCCAGACGGCGGGCCAGCTCGTGCACCAGCTTGATCGGGCGACGGTCCTCGGTGAACCCTTGGAGGTCGACCTGCTCGGTGAGGTACTTCCGATAGATCCAAGCGCTCCCATTGGGTGTGTCGACCGGGAGCCACTCGGTATTGCCGACGACCTTGGTCTTCCCGATGCTGATGATGCCGTCAGCCGTCGGGTCGTAGTTGTAGACGACTTTGCGCCCACCGGGCTCGGAGTAAGCGGGCAGACGCTGTGAGCGACTCAGGCGCACCACGGCCCAGTGACGGCGTCTCGAGCCGAACACGAGGGCGGGGACTTCCGTGGCCGTTCCCAGCCCCACGACCATGGCCACTGTCAGACCGAGGAAGCCGAGTGGGATGCGCAGCGATCCCACCGTCTGGAAGAAGGAGTCGGCGAGAAGGCTTATGCCGTTGAGATCGATCGGTCCCGTGTCCTTTGGCGGCGACGGCTGTGGTGGTGTGAATGGCACGCCGTCGACACCCAGCTCGATGGCCCGCTCCCGCGCTCCGATCAGCACCTCGTCCCCCACGACCACCTCGACGGTCGCCTCCGACGAGGCGCCCCTCGGATCTCGGGCGACGTAGGTGAATTTGACCGAGCCGGTCCAGCCGTTCTTCGGCCGATAGACGAAGTGATCGCCCTCGATCGTCACGGATCCCACGACCGGCTCTGATTTCAGGGTCAGGCTGAGTGCATCGTCGTCGGCGTCGAAGTCGTTGAACAGGACGTTTAGCTCGGCAGGCACGTACCTGGTGAGCCTGTAGTGATCGTCGGCAGCGATCGGTCGGTCGTTCACGGGCTCGACGTCGACGGTCACCGTCCCGACGACGGTGGCGTAGCCGTCGGTGACGGAGTAGGTGAAGGTGGTGCGTCCGTGGAAGTCGAGTGACGGCTGGTATCTGACCCGGCCGTCGTCCGTGATGACGACCAGTCCCCGTGCCGACGAGCCGAGTGAGGTGATTCTGAGCTCGTGCCCATCTTCGTCGGTGTCGTTTGCGAGGACGTCGATGACGACGGGAACGTCCTCGGCCGTCGTGACCGAATCGTTCACCAGCACGGGAGCTCGGTTCACCTCCCGGACCACGATCTTGATCGTGTGCGAATCGGAGAGGGCCGGGGATCCGTTGTCGGTGGCCTTCACTTTGACGAAGTAGGTGCCGGGTCCTTGGGTTTCGGTTGGTGTCCAGGTGAAGATGCCGGTGGTGGGGTTGATGGCGGCGCCGGAGGGTGCTCCGGTGAGGCTGTAGGTGAGGGTGTTGAGGGGAGTGTCGGGGTCG
>JBAVPF010000473.1:0-3504 GCA_049692815.1 Acidimicrobiia bacterium | reverse complement strand
GGACATCATCGACCTGATTCGCGAGATGACCGTCGAGAGCCTCTACCAGATGGGTCAGAAGGGCGAGGACTTCGTGGTTCGTGAGGGAGCCTCCACACCCTATGCATCGCCCAAGTCGTTCGAGCTGGAGCATCTCATCCAGGATGCCGAGGCCCGTGAGCGCGACTGGAGCACAGTTTCCGAGCTCGTCCCCGACCTGACCGGGCCGATAGCCCTGCGTCGGGATCTCGGGGAGCGAGACGAGGTCACGATCAAGGTGGACGATTGGAAGGTCCTCAGCGAGATCGGCGCCGGTGCGTCCGTCGACCAGATCGCCGAGAAGCTGGGCACCACCACCTTCTGGACCGCCAAGGTCACGTCTCGTCTCATCCAGCACGATCTGGTGGAGCCGGTGCCGACCGAGCAGGAAGAGCCGGTCGAAGACCGTTACTCGTGGCAGGAGGCGACTCGCGAGATCCACGCACCCGAGGAGATCCACGAGGAGAGCGTCGAGGAGCTCGTGCAAGCCGGTGTCGAAGAGAGTGCGCCCGAGCAGTACACGTCCGATGAGTACGAGTACGAGCCCGCCGCCGAGACTTCCGCCGACCAGCCCGAGACCGAGGATGCCTTTGCCGAGCCTGCTGAGGACGAGGAAGTGAATCCCAACGAGTCCTGGTGGCAGGAGCCGGCCGAAGACGAGGACGCAGCCGACGAGAGCGCGGAGACCCCCGAAGTGGTCGCCGAGCGCCTCTCCGAGATCCCGTCAACGGCAGAAGCCGAGGAAGTCGAGGAGGACACGGAAGCCTTCCTCGAGAAGGTGTTCTCTGAGCTCGAGACTTCCGAGCCAGAGGCTGACGAGGGACATGGTCTGCTCCGGCGCCGCCGGATGGGCTCGTTGCGGGACTTTTCCTCCGACTCGTAACCCCGATACCGCAGACCTACCCTCGCTAACTTGCTCCGGCGGTGACTTACGTCCTCGTCGGAGCAGTTGGTTTCTTGCTCGGTCTGGCCGCCCACGACCTGGCCATCCAATCCCTGGATGAAGACACGCGGCTGCGACCTTTCACCGGCACGTGTCGAAACTGCCGATCTCAACGGGGATGGACGCATCTTCGCTGTGAAGTCTGCGGGAGTCCGATAGTCCGCGAGCCGGTCGTCGCCGCAGCCGCCATCCTCGCCTCGCTGGCATTCGCTCTCACGGTTGGGACGACGTGGGAGCTGATCCCCTATCTGGCCTTTCTCGCCCTGACCACGGCGCTGATCATCACCGACCTCGAGATGTTCAGGATCGTGGACCGGCTGAATCTGAGAGGCTCACTGATCGTGGCCGTGTTACTCGCCTTGGCGGCGCTCCTGAGTGGCAACGGCGACAGCCTCCTGCGTGGCGTCGAGGGGGCTGCGGCATATTTCGTTGGGGCTTCCCTGCTCTTCATCGCGGCGCGGGGTCGCGGGTTCGGCGCCGGTGATGTGAAGCTCGCCCCACAGCTCGGCCTCTTCACCGCCTACCTGGGATGGGGAGTGCTGGGCTGGGCCGTGATGGCGACCGCCCTGATCGGGGGTGTCGTTGCGCTCTTCCTGGTCTTGAGTGGCAAGGGAGGGCGGGACACCGAGCTCCCCTACGGCCCACCGATGATCCTGGGCGCATGGCTGGCGATAGCACTCGTCGGAGTGGGAGCGATCCCCGTTCCCTCGTAACCTGGTGCGCCATGTTGCGATTTCTCACCGCGGGTGAGTCTCACGGCCCCGGGCTCGTGACGATCCTCGAAGGCTTGCCACGCGGACTCCGCGTAGACGCCGAGGGCATCGGGGCCGAGCTGCGCCGCCGGCGTCACGGGTATGGCCGCGGCCAGCGCATGAACGTCGAACAGGACGAGTTGGAGATCCTGGGAGGGATTCGTCACGGCGTCACCCTCGGGTCGCCCGTGGTCGTGCTCATCAGGAACACGGAGTGGCCGCGCTGGGAGAAGATCATGAGCCCGGGGCCGGGGGAGGAGGGCAACGAAGTGACCCGGCCTCGCCCGGGTCACGCCGACCTGGCGGGTATGCTCAAGTACGACACCGACGACGCGAGGGACATCCTGGAGAGGGCTTCGGCTCGTGAGACGGCGGCGAGGACTGTCGTCGGTCATCTGTCCAAGGTCCTCCTTGCCACTTGTGACATAGTTGTGCTGAGCCATGTGGTCTCCATCGGGGACATTCGCGCCGACACGGGCATTCCACAGCCGGAGGATGCGGGGCGCATCGACGCCGACCCGGTCCGCTGTCTCGACCCCGAGGCGTCGGCTGCGATGATCGCGGCCATCGACGGCGCCAAGGAGGCAAAGGACACACTCGGTGGCGTCTTCGAGGTCGTAGCTCACGGAGCGCCCGTGGGGTTGGGCTCACACGTCCACTACGACCGAAGGCTCGACGCCCGGCTTGCATCCGCGGTCATGTCGATCCCGGCGATCAAAGGCGTCGAGATCGGTGAAGGATTCGAGACGGCCGCCCGTCCGGGGTCTCAGGCCCACGACGAGATCGTCCGGGTGGACGGTGAGCTCACCCGCGAAACGAATCGCGCCGGGGGCATCGAGGGTGGGATGAGCAACGGCCAGCCGATTCGAGTCCGGGGGGCCATGAAACCCATATCCACGCTCATGCAACCCCTCCGCACCGTGGACATGAGCACAGGCCAGCCCGACCAGGCGGTCAGAGAGCGATCCGACGTCTGTGCGGTGCCGGCGGCGGGGGTAGTTGGCGAGCAGATGGTCGCCTTCGTCCTCGCCGACGAGGTGACCCGGATGTTCGGCGGGGACACGGTCGACGACATGATCGCCGCCATGAACAGATACCGGGACCGCATCGCCGGGCGCACCGGCAGCTGACCGTGTGGTTGATCGGCATGATGGGGTCAGGCAAGTCAACGATTGGGAGACTGGCGGCACAGCGCGTCGATGCGCCCTTCTACGACACGGACCTCCTGATCGAGGAACGAGCCGGGATGACCATCCGCGAGATCTGGGCGCGCTTCGGTGAGCCGGGGTTTCGACGAATGGAATCCGATGAGCTCAAAGCTCTTCCCTCGGGGAGCCGGATCGCCGCCGCCGGTGGTGGAGCCATCTTGGACCCTGCCAACCGTGAGCTCATCGCCGTCGACGGCAAGGTCGTCTGGCTTCGCACGGATGCCGCCACTCTGGCCCGCCGTCTTGCCGGCAACGAGAGCCGTCCTCTCCTCGGCGAGTTCCCGGAGCAGACGATCGTGACGCTGCTCGCCGAGCGCGCTCCGCTATACGAGGCACTCGCCACCAACCAGGTGGAAGCATCCGGCAGGACGATCGACGACGTCGTGAACGAGGTGGTGGACATATGGCTCGCCTGACCATCGCCGGCCACACCGAAGTGGTCATCGGCGACGGTCTGCCGGACGACATCCTGCCCGCACGCCCGGGAAGAACCCGTGTGGCAATCCTCACTCAGCCCGCCGCCACCGACCTCGCGGTCGAGGTGGCCGACCGGCTTCGCGGCACCGGGCTCGCGGTCGAGATG
>JBAVPF010000472.1:0-1596 GCA_049692815.1 Acidimicrobiia bacterium | reverse complement strand
CGATATACGTGGCGTTCTATCTGCTGCTCACCTAGCTGTGTCCCGACACGAGACGAGCGAAACCGGCATGCCGGTCTCGCTCGTGACGCTGGGTCGTATCAGACCGTCTCGACCGGGATTGTGCGCGGCTCGATCGTCTTCTCTTCGGGCAGGGTCACCTTGATGGTGAGAATGCCCTTGTCGTAGTTGGCAACGATCTTGTCGGCGCTCACCCCTTCGGGCATCGGGATACGACGCTGGAACTTCCCGTACGCCCGCTCGTGCATGTAGCGATCGTCCTCGGAGACTTCTCTCTCTTCCGACTTCTCGCCCTTGATCGTGAGATAGTCGCCGTCGAGGGCGACCTCCACCTCATTCGAGTCGATGCCGGGAAGCTCCGCCGTGACTACCAGCTCACCCTCGCCTTTGACGACGTCGACGGTGGGCCGGAATCCTTCACCGAACACTCTCGGGAAGTCGAAACGCCATTCTCTCTCCAGATCGGAGAATGGGGACCAGAGCTTCAGTTCCACTGTTCGCTCACCTCCTCTCTCGGGTATGCCCTCTCTTGCGGTGGCGACCCGACCGCCATCGCGGGCGTTGTCCCGATTGTCCTCCGCCTCTCCCGTTAGTTGTAGAGGCGAATAGCCCGTGTTGGGTGACGAGAAAGGGCAAGGCGTCTCCACGACAGGGACTTTTGGCCGTGGCGGAAGCCGCTGGCAGGCGCGACGGTTCGCGCAGGAAGGTTGTGTCATGATCGTCGTCGCAGGAGTCGATGGCTCGTCCGCCGCCAAGCACGTGGTGGACATCGCCGCAGAGCAAGCACGTTGGAGAGACGCGGAGTTGCATCTGGTGCATGCTGCGTACGTCCCGGTGATCTACTCCGACGTTCCGATCGACCTCGCTGAGTTCATCGATTCGGAGAGGGAGGCCGTCTGGAGCCTGGTGCGGCCGATTGCCGAAGGTCTCGACGTTCCCTACCAGTTGGTCGACCTCGACGGCTATCCGCCAGATGCCCTGGTGCGTTACACCAACGAGAAGGACGCGTGTCTGCTGGTCGTCGGCACCAGGGGAAGAGGCGACTTCGCCTCCTTGATATTGGGCAGTACCGCCCACCGGGCAATTCAGTTGGCGCGTTGTGACGTCCTGATCGCCAAAGATGCGACGGGGGGTGATGAAGAGTGAGAGCAAGCAAGAAGCCCGGCCCCGATCGGGCCATGAGGGTGTTCCTGGTGGACGACCACGGAGTCGTGCGAATGGGCACTCGCTCGCTCATCGCGGCCGAGGACGACATGACCGTCGTCGGTGAGGCGGCGACAGCGGCTGAGTGCCTGGCCGGCCTCGACGACAGCCAAACGGACGTGGTCGTCCTCGACATGAGACTCCCGGACATGAACGGTGTCGATCTCTGTCACGCGATCAAGGCCAGTCATCCCGATGTCAAGCTGGTTGTCCTCACGGCGTTCGCCGACGAGTGGGCCCTGATCGGTTCCTTCCTGGCGGGTGCCTCGGCTTTCGTCCTCAAGAGCGTCAAGGGCGACGATTTGATCGAAGCCATCCGTCATGCCTCGGCGGGAGGGAGATTCGTCGATCCGGAGACGGAGCAGAGGATCCACA
>JBAVPF010000471.1:0-1875 GCA_049692815.1 Acidimicrobiia bacterium | reverse complement strand
ACCCGAGACCGTGTTGACGACCAGTGAGGCGTCACAGGTCCCGATCCGGACGTCCCCGGAGGCGGTCGAGATCGTCACTGAACCGTGGCATGAGTCCTCCACGGAGAGGTCACCCGAAGCGGAGGTGTGGTGCAGGGCCTGCTCGGTGCCGTTGAGCCTGGTGTCACCGCTCGCGGTCTTCACCGATGCGGTGGTGGCCCGGGCCAGTGTGACGTCGCCGGATGCAGTCTTTACCGCGACCTTGCCCAAGTGAAGGCGACAGTCGACCTCGGCAGACGCGACGGCGATCTCGACATCACTCCCGGCCGGGGTCTTGATGGTGACGAACGACGAGCCGCGGGACAACCAGGGTTGGGCCTTGTCGGAGGAAACCAAGATCGAGTTGCCCCGCTGCTCGACGATGAACCCCGGATCGTGGGTGTCGACGGACACTTCCACCGAGCCGGGCGCCCCTTCTTCGATCTCCACCCTGCCGGATTCGATGCGCACATCGATCCCGGGGGAGCCGGCGACCGAGAACTGTTGGCTGATCACAGCTCGATCGTCGTTCGGCGACGTGTCGCGGTGGGACCCCGGCGACGGGTCTTCGTGCTGAGCGCCTCGACCACATAGGAATTCAGCGAGTCCCCGAGACTCTCGGCCTCGTTGGCGATGAGGTCCTTGAGGTAGCCGGGCAGACGCACCGTTATCCGGGCTTCCTCGTCGTCGGCGCCAGGCTGGGTCGGAGACGCACTGTCGGCAGCAGGATCATCTCTCACGACCAGCTCCGGGTCCCCGTCGACGAGCTTGATGTCGATGCTCTGGCCGACGAGCTGCGTCGAGATCTCGTCCACCGCCATCGACACGACTTCGGTCATCGTCTGGGTGATGGCGGGGGTGAGGGCCGCCATGAGCCGTGTCCCGGCCTCGGCGATGTCGGGCCCGGCGATCCGAAGCTGGTTGTCGACCGCTGACTCCAGCTTGATCAGCGCTTGAGAGAGCTGCATCAGCGCTTGCGCCCGCGGTAGACCCGAATGCGCTCCTCGATCAGGGCCTCGACCTGTTGGGGTGTCATGGTCACCAGCATCTCTGGGTGCTCCTCTTCGTGTGACATCAGTATGACGTCAAGTTGACATTAGCATACAGTCATAGTGATGTCATTGTCAAGAGGCCCGGGGACGACGGAAATACTTGGGGTTTGTCTCTAGTTTCCATCCGTGATGACGGGTATCGACCAGGACAGAATCGAGAAGGCCGTAGGCGAGATCATCGAGGCGATCGGGGAGGACCCGCAACGAGAAGGCCTCCTCGAGACCCCCCAGAGGGTCGCCAGGTTCTATGCGGAGGTGTTCGATGGGCTCCACACCGAGCCCGGGGACGTGATCGACGCCTTCTTCGGCGCTGAGCACTACCAGGAGATCGTCATGGTGCGGGACATCCCCTTCTACTCCATGTGCGAACACCATTTCGTGCCGTTCCACGGCCAGGCTCACGTCGCCTACATGCCACAGGGCCGTGTCACCGGGCTCTCCAAGCTGGCCAGGCTCGTCGAAGCGTTCGCCCGCAGGCCCCAGATGCAGGAGCGTCTCACGGCGCAGGTAGCCGACTGTCTCAGTGATCGACTCGACCCGTTGGGCGTGATGGTGGTCATCGAAGCCGAGCATCTCTGCATGTCCATGCGTGGTGTCAGGAAGCCCGGAGCCACGACGGTGACCTCCGCAGTTCGCGGGATCATCGAGAAGAACCCGGCCACCAGAGCAGAGGTGATGTCGCTCCTCTTCAGCTCGAGCAAGTGAAGCCAGCCGTCAACTGGGCGGTTTCCGGGGAGATGCTCGACGTCTCGGCAGGGGGTCTGATCGGCATCCTCAACGTCACTCCCGACTCGTTCTCCGACGG
>JBAVPF010000470.1:0-4739 GCA_049692815.1 Acidimicrobiia bacterium | reverse complement strand
CCAGAGCATTGATGGTCTTGCGTCTGTACTCCTGTGCCACGTCCAGTGGTGTCAGGTCGAAATAGCCGCCGTGGTCGAGGACCTTGGGGACCGGCCCGCTGTCCTCGAAGTAGAAGAACTCGAGCTCCGGGGCGGCGAAGAAGGTGTACCCCATCTCCGAGGCTCTCTCCAGATTCCGCTTCAACACGGTGCGGGGGTCACCGTCGAACGGCTCGTCGTCGGAGGTGTAGATGTCACAGAACATGCGAGCCACTTGCTGCTCTGTGCGCCAGGGGAGGACGGCAAAGGTGGTCGGATCGGGTTTGGCCAGCATGTCGGCCTCCTGGATCCGGGCGTATCCGTCGATGGCGGAGCCATCGAACGTCATGCCCTCCTCGAAAGCGACTTCCAGCTCGGCCGGGCTGATCGCAACCGACTTGAGTATCCCGAGGACATCGGTGAACCAGAGACGGATGAAGCGGATTCCCCGCTCCTCCACGGTTCTCATCACGTAATCAGACTGTTTGCTCACGACTCACCCCATTCTGCCCGCCCTGCCGCCGCCTAGCTACTCCCGCTACCCGGTACCAGGTACTCAGTACCAAGTACCGCGAGCGAAGCTCGCTACGCGGTGCGGCGTCGCTCGGCCAGCCACTTGCGACGCAGCGACTTGCGCTCTGTCTCGGTGGTGCCGCCCCAGATGCCCGAGCGCTGGTTGGTCTCCAGGGCATATGTCAGACACTCGTCGGCGACGGCGCAGACCCCGCAAACAGACTTCGCTCTTTCGACGGAGACCTCCTCCCCGCCGTCCCCGACGGGAAAGAACAAGGAGTTCGGGTAGCCCGAGCAGGCGGCATGGGCCCGCCAGTCGGCGACCGAGTCGATCGCGATTGGTGTCGGCCCGTAGGTCACACCTTCATATTGGTGGCTGCCACCAGCGGGTGGCAAAACGAGTTGTCAGGCCCCTCCTCCGTCTTCATGCCTGCCGGAGGGCGACTCGTCGTCACCCAGGTTCGTGTCTTCTGGGAAGCTCTCGTCGAGAGCCTCCTGGATATCGTCGACGTCATCGTCGCTCAGCTCCGGAGGAGGCCCTTCTGTGGCTTCGGGTGTGGCGTACCCACTCACGATCGCTCCAGCTGCGATGTCCGCGGCCGGACCGGGCTCACCGGGCCCTCCGTCGACGACGGCCGTGGAACCGACGCCGGCGCTTCCTCGGCCACGGAACATGAGGATGATGAGGATGATGAGGATGAGGATGGCGAGGATGGCGGCGACGATCGAGGGGGTCGTGAACCCGTCCGTTGTGAGGACGACGAACCCGAATCCGTCGCAGGTGGCCGCAAAGCCGCCGACCATGAACACACCCCGGAGCTGGTCGAGATTCACCCCAACCGACTGCGCATACGCCGCCACGTTGCCGACGTCACCCTGGTTGGCCGGGCTGCCGCCGTCGTTCAGTTCGTGGCCGCTGTCGAAGGGGACGGCGATGCCACCGATCTCCACCCACATCTCCCAGTCGTAGTCCATGAAAATCGTGGGAGAGGCGGCCTCCCAGTGCAAGGAGCCCTGAGGGTCGATCTTGAAAGGATCGCGTTTGTAGGAGTCGGTGACACGGGTCTGGTCGGGCGCCGAGCTGGTGGCAGCGACGAGGCACCCACCGTTGAGCTGGCCCTTCTGGTTGGTGTCGCCCACACCGAGGGCACCCCACACCAGGGCGGGGATCAGGAGGATGAGGGCGATCACGTAGGCGACCGTCCCTCCCTCGCGCCCGATGCTGAGGAGGAGCATGCCGATGACTCCGAGGATTCCGGGGATCAAAAACACGGAAACCTGATCGAGCGGGTACAAGCCCTGCTGTTGGAACATGACTGCGATCGCGAGCCCAAGCAGGAATCCGAGAATCGCTCCGGTCAGTGGTCTACGCATGTGGTCCTTTCCTCCGCGCCCACAACCTAATGTTTGTCTACCTGGCGGTGGGGGATGATCTTCGGTCTATCTCCCGATAGCCTCTTGACATGCCGCGGATAAAAGCCGCGTCGATAGACGAGCACAAGGAGATCACCAGGCGTGCCCTGGTGGACGCCGCCCGCGCCTTGATAGACGAGGCGGGGACCGCCGAGGTGCCTTTGGGGGAGATTGCGTTGGCCGCCGGCGTCGGCCGCACGACGTTCTACGAGTACTTCGAGGATCGTGACGACGTGATAGCCACCCTCGTGGAGGAGAAGCTCCCGGTGGTGATCGCCGACCTCATCTCATCGGTCCCCGACGACCTCCCGACGGCCGACAGGTTGGCGAGGCTCGCCGTCGCCACGGTCCGCTTCGTCGCCACCGACAGGGTGTTCGGCCTGATCCTGCATCGGGAGGTGGGCCGAATGAGCCAGGCCGCCCAGATCCGTATCCGCGATTCGCATTCCCAACTGTCGACCGAGATGGCCACGATCTATCGCAAAGGCGTCGGCGAGGGCGTGTTCAGACCGCTCCCTCCCTATTTGGTGGGGCGGTTCATACAGGACACGATCATGTCGGCGGCCCGCACCCTTATCGAAGACGAGAGCCGGCTGGGTGAGGTGACGAGCGGCCTCGAGACCTTTCTCTTGGGAGGACTGGGCAACTGGTCGTTAACCAAGCTGTGAGACTGGCCGACGAAGATGTCTGAAAGCATGGACCTGGTCACCGCCGACACCTACATCAATCGAGAGCTCTCCTGGCTCGAGTTCAACCAGCGCGTCTTCGCCCTCACCGGACGCGAGGACTTTCCACTGCTGGAGAAGGCGAAGTTCCTCGCCATCTGGTCATCCAATCTCGACGAGTTCTTCCAGGTGCGGGTGGCGGGGCTGAAGGAGCAGGTGGCCCACGGGCTCCGCTCGGCGACGCCTGATGGTCTGACGCCGGGCCAGCAGTTGTCCGCGATCCGTGCCGAGGTCGACGCTCAATACCAGGAGGTCTCGAAACGATTCCTCTCCGAGATCGCTCCGGCCCTCGCTACCGAGGGGATCGTCTTCAGTGATTACTCATCGATCGATGAAGAGGATCGCGAGTTCCTCGACATGCAGTTCGCCGAGTTGGTGTTCCCGGTGGTCACCCCCCTGGCAGTCGATCCCGCGCATCCTTTCCCCTACATATCCAATCTCAGCCTCAACCTGGCGATATTCGTCCGCAACCCGGAGACGAAGCTGACCCGTTTCGCTCGGGTGAAGATCCCGCCGATCCTGCCCCGTTTCGTCGTCCTTCCCGACGGTGAGCGCTTCGTGCCGCTGGAACAGGTGATCGCGGCACACCTCGACTCGTTGTTCCCCGGCATGGAGATCCTCGGGCACCACGTGTTCCGGGTCACCCGGAACGCCGACTTCGAGGTCGAGGAGGACGAGGGCGGCGACCTGTTGATGTCGATCGAGTCCGAGTTGACCCAGCGTCGTTTCGGTCGTGTCGTCCGTCTGGAGATCCACCCCGACATGCCGGACGATGTGCTGGACCTGCTGTTGCGTGAGATGGACGCCACCGAGGATGACGTCTACCGGGTGGACGGGCCGCTCGACCTCGCCGGGCTGTGGGGCCTGCTCGACCTGGATAGGCCGGAGCTCAAGTTCGACGTCTTCAACGGGGTCACCCCGCAACGGCTCGCCGCGGGAACCACCGAAACAGTCGATTTCTTCGAGGTCATGCGTCAGGGTGACCTCGTGGTCCACCACCCTTACGACTCGTTCTCGTCGACCGTGGAGGCGTTCATCACCAAAGCGGCGAGGGACCCGGATGTCCTCGCCATCAAGATGACCCTCTATCGCACCGACAGCGACAGCCAGATAATGCAGTCCCTGATCGACGCCGCCGAGCGAGGCAAGCAGGTGGCCGCCCTGGTCGAGTTGAAGGCGAGGTTCGACGAGGAGCGGAACATCGAATGGGCGCAGCGGCTGGAAGACGTCGGCGTCCACGTGATGTATGGGGTGGTCGGGCTGAAGACTCACACCAAGATCGCCCTGGTGATGCGGCGTGAGGGGGACCAGGTCCGTCGCTACGCTCACATCGGCACCGGAAACTACAACGAGAGCACGGCGCGGATCTACGAGGACATCGGCGTCTTCACCGCGGACCCCGACCTGGGTTCGGATCTCTCCGACCTGTTCAACTATCTGACCGGTTACAGCCGGCAGACCCGCTACCGGTCGCTGGCGGTGTCGCCGGGTGGCATACGAAACACGATCGTGGACCTGATCCGGGCCGAGGCGGCGAGGTCGGACGGCCTCATCACCTTGAAGATGAACTCACTGGTGGACGCGGGGATCATCGACGAGCTCTATCGGGCCTCCAGAGCCGGGGCGCGCGTCGACCTCTGTGTGAGAGGCATCTGCTGTCTCATCCCCGGTGTCCCCGGGCTCTCCGACAACATCACGGTGCGCTCCGTCATCGGGCGGTATCTCGAGCATTCCCGCATCTACCGCTTCGGCGCACGGGGGAGGGAGCGGACCTACTACTACGGCTCGGCAGACTTGATGCCCCGGAACCTCGACCGCCGGGTCGAGGCCCTGGCCCCGGTTGGTGATCCGGACCTCCAATTCCGTCTCGACGAGATCCTCGACGTGATCTTCGCCGATGACACACTCGCCTGGAATCTCGGTCCCGACCGAACGTGGACACGTGTCCACGGTGACGCCGGGGTCGACACGCACGTCGCCCTCCAGGACCTGGCCATCACCCGCAGCAACGCGCATCTATAGCGAGGTACTTGGTACTGAGTACTTGGTACTTGGTACTTGGTACTTGGT